>WHUB01000240.1 GCA_009377395.1 Actinophytocola sp.
TGGTGACGCCGAGGGACGAGCAATCGGACCGCGGCGTGATTCCACGTAACTAATAGGTAGAGCTTCCCCTCCCCGGTGGGGTGCTCGGTGATGTCGGTGAGCCACTTCGCATTCGGCGCATCAGCGGTGAAGTCGTGGCAGACCCTGCCGTGCTTGTCCTCGTAGGCGAGCAGGTCGTCATGCACCCGCGGACCGGGCTTGCCGGCCTTGCCCCTCCTGCCGGCGTGAGAGGCCCGGATGCCCGCGATCCGGCAGAGCCGGTGGACACGGTTCTCGCTCGCGGTGATCCCGGCATCGGCCAGCTCGTCGGCCAGGAACCGGTACCCGAGCGTGGGGTCGTCCTCGTGGATCTCGTGCAGCGCGTTGATCGCGTGCGCGTCGTCGTAGTCCCGCTTCGACACCGGCTCGTTGAGCCACTTGTAGTACCCCTGGGTCGAGAGGCCCAGCACCCTGCACGCCACCGCGACCGGCACCCTGATGCGGGCACCGGTCGCGGCCATCTCACGGACGAGCGGGAAGACTATTTTCCCGGCAGGTTCGCCTGCGACAGATAGGCGGCAGCCCGGCGCAGAACCTCGTTCTCCTGCTCCAGCAGCCGGATCCGCTTCCGGGCCTCGCGCAGTTCCCTGCGGTCCTCCTCGGTCAGGCCGGGACGGTTGCCGTCCTCGATGTCGGCCCGCTTGATCCAGTTGCTCAACGTGCCTTCGGAGATCCCGAAGTCCTTCGCGATCTGGGCCAGCGGAGCCTGCCCCTTACGGGCCACTGCCACGACGTCGTCGCGGAACTCCGTGGGATAGGGCTTTGCCATGGTCGACATCCTTCCAGCGAGGACGAATCCTCACACGTCAGGTGTCAACCAAACTCTGGGCAGACCCGGTTCTTGATCAGCTGGACTAACCCACGCCTTCAACAAGAATCAGAG
>WHUB01000241.1 GCA_009377395.1 Actinophytocola sp.
CCTCGGCCAGCATGCCCATCGCGATCTCGGCGAGGTTGCAGGTGGCGATGGCGTGTGAGAGTTGCAGTCAACCTGCAATCAGGTGAATACTGCCGGGCATGACCCGCTACGTGGCAATCTATTGCCGGATCAGCCAGGACAAGCGCGGGCGCGCCGAGGGCGTGAAGTCGCAGGAACGATGGGGCCGCGACTACGCCGCCTCGGCGTGGCCCGATCTGCCCATCGAGGTGTTCGCCGACAATGACCTGAGCGCGGCCGACCCCAAGGTGACGCGCCCGGAGTTCGAGCGACTCCGCCAGTGGATCACTGACGGCCTTATCGCGCATATCTGGGCGGTCGAGCAGTACCGATTCGTCCGCCAAGAGGTCGAGTGGTTCAAAGTGGCCGCCGAGTTGGACGCCGCAGGCATCACCGAGCTGCACACCAACCGCGACGGCATCGTGCGGGTACAGGACGAGGTCGCCGGGATCAAGGCCGTGCTCGGCGCCGGGGAAGTGCGCAGGCTCAAGCAGCGGATCAACGACCGGCTCGCCGAGGTCGCCGCGTCGGGCGCACCGGCTGGGGGTGTGCGGTTCGGGTACCGGCGTGCAGCGCGCGACGACGGCACCAAGACGTTCGTCATCGAGCCGGACGAAGCCGAGATCATCCGCGAGTGCGCTGACAAGGTTCTCGCCGGGTGGGGCCTGAGCACGCTGGTGAACGACCTCAACGCGCGCGGCATCCGGGGACCACGCGGCGGCAAGATCGGGCCAACACAGATCGGGGGCTGGCTGACCTCGCCGACGGTCGCCGGACACCGGGTGTACCAGGGCCGCATCGTAGGGCGCGGCAACTGGCCGCCCATCCTCGACGAGGACACCTGGCAGGCCGTGCGCGCCAAGCTGTCGCAGCCGCGCCGCGTGAAGCGCGCCGACGGCAAC
>WHUB01000242.1 GCA_009377395.1 Actinophytocola sp.
CCGTCTCGCTGCTACTGGAGCACGGTGTCGACGAGATCGAGCCGCATGATCAGTCTTTGATCGACCACCTCATCGCCGAACTTCCCCGCAGCCGGGGCGGAACGCTCGACGTTGGTATTCCTCGAGCCCGATCGGCCAGACACGGTTGAGGAGGCGCTTCATCGCCTGGACATCGCAGGTATCGACGGCGGAGAGCGCGCCGACAAGATTCGCCTCTCGCCGCACATTCACAACACATCAGAAGACATTGAGCGCACACTTGCCGCCCTAGCGGCATCTTCACACGGCCATTAGCGGACGTCACACACTCAGGAGCACCCTGCCGTGATCGGCGTGCGGTGTTCCGAGCCGACCACACCGCACGCTCCGAGATCGCCAGTTTGAGCCCGGCGGCTGGCCGGCTCACGGTAGGCGCAGTCAGTTGTAGTGCCGCCGAGCGCCGTGCTGACAGGCGTCGGGAATAAGCGCAGGTCAAGGCGATCTCCGGCGCAGGGCGATCAACGCGTAAGGATCGTGTCGCCAGGCGATTTGCCTGGCACGTGACGACGCCCCGACCGACGTTTCTGCTGGTCAGGAGCGTGGCCAGGGCCGGGATCGAACCGGCGACCTTCCGCTTTTCAGTGCTCGGGTCAGCCGTTCACGACCATCCGTCTGCCCCCTGACCAGCGAAACGTGCGACACGTGCAGCGGCGGCGGAGGGCTGAACGAGTGTGAACTGAGACGGGGAATGAGACGGGGAGCCGATCACCCGGCACCGTCCATCGACTCGGCGGGCTCGCCGTGTTCGAGATACAGCGTGACGCCCTCGACGCTGGCGCGGTATGCCGCCGCCAGCCGCCGCGCAAGGCGAGGGATCACGTACTCAGGAAGCCGGTCGACTTCGACCCACTCGAACCGGTCGAGTTCGTTCCCGTCGACT
>WHUB01000243.1 GCA_009377395.1 Actinophytocola sp.
GCGCCACCGGCCGGAACTGCTCGCGGCCCTTGATGTCGTTGGACCGACTGAGGTTCTCGACCCGGCCGGCGTGAGCGAGCAGCGATCGATGACCGAGCGCTCGAGGTCCGTACTCGCTGCGTCCCTGGAACCACGCGTCGGTCCACGCCCGGCCGAGATCGGCACCGGGCATCGGCCCGATCAGGTTGCCCTCCGTCTGTGCCACCTGCAGGGCGGCGCCGAGCGCGGTGCCGGCATCACCGGCCGCAGGCTGTATCCAGACCTCGTCGTAGCTGCTGCGTTCGGCGATCACCGTGTTGGCGACGCAGTTGAGCGCGACCCCGCCAGCCATGGTGAGGTGAGTGCCTCCGGTGTGGGCGCGCAGCCAGCGAGCCAGGTCGACCAGGACCTCCTCCAACCGGCACTGCACGCTCGCGGCCAGGTCGGCGTGGGCCTGCGTCCAGTCCTGGCCGGGCCGCCGGGCCGGCGCGTACACGGCCCAGTCGACCGGCTCGGTCCGGAAGCCGCCGTCACCGGTGGTGTAGGCGGCGGAGCCGAAAATGTCGATGTAGCGCGGCGTGTCGTACGCCGCCAGCGCCATCACCTTGTACTCGTCGCTGCTCCGCAGGAAGCCCAGGTGCTCTGTGAGGTCCTCGTAGAGCAGGCCGACCGAGTGCGGCAGCTGCTGGGTGGCCAGGGTCTTGAGTGTGCCGGCGTCGTCGTAACACCCGGCAAGGTGGCTCGCGCACTCGCCTCGACCGTCGAGCACCAGCACGTCGCAGCTCTCGAACGGTGCAGCGAGGCCGGCCGAGGCCGCGTGCGCCCCATGGTGCGCGACGAAGCGGACTTTGCCCGGGCCGAGTCCCGGTAGTGCGGTCGCGATGAACCCTGGAGCACTCTGGGCGTACGTCCGGCGCAGATGGTCCCACGGGTCGTGCA
>WHUB01000244.1 GCA_009377395.1 Actinophytocola sp.
TCATGCGTCCTAGGGTGCCGCACATCGCCGGTTGGGTGTGTACTGGCGGGCATGACACTGCTCGAACCGGCGCCCGGCGCGCTGCTGGAGTGCTGCGCGTCGCGGAGGTGGGCGGCGGCGGTCGCGGACGGCGCACCGTACGACTCACTGGAGGACCTGCTCACCGCGTCGGACGAGGTGCTCGCGGGTTTGGCCGAACAGGACGTCGACGAGGCGCTCAGCGCGCACCCGCGGATCGGCGAGCGCGCGACCGCGCCGCCCGGCGCAGACCACGCCGCCACGGGCCGAGACGCCGCGTGGTCGCGGCAGGAGCAGGCGAAGGTGACGACCACGCCCGGGGCCCGCGACGAGCTCGCCGAGGTGAACGCCGCGTACGAAGAACGGTTCGGCCGGGTGTTCCTCGTCTGCGCCACCGGGCTGTCCGCCGACGACATCCTGGCGCAGGCGCGGCGCCGGCTGACGCACGACGCAGAGACGGAGCACGCCGAGGTGATCCGCGAGCTCGGCAGGATCGTCCGACTGCGGCTGGCGAAGCTGGTGGACGAATGAGCTTCTCCTCGCACGTTAACGTGATCATCGGGAGGTTCGTACAAGCTGTAGACGATGGGAACCCCCGGCTCGCGATGGGAAGCACCACCCTGGAGGCGCGCGTGGTCTACATGTTCCTCAACGGCGGCGGCATGCGCGGTGGGCCGCTGCACGACCAGCTGCAGGGGGCGCCGCTGGTCGCGGAGATCTCGTCCGCGCCGCGCTACCGGTTCTACGCCGTGCACGGCGACTTCCCCGCCATGGCCAGGGCCGCCGGCGGCGAGGTGGGCTGCCGGGTCGCCGGCGAGGTGTACGACCTGCCACTCGACGTGCTCAGGGACTCGCTGCTGCCCGCCGAGCCGGAGGAGCTGGAGCTCGGCGGGCAGCAG
>WHUB01000245.1 GCA_009377395.1 Actinophytocola sp.
ACATTGGGCGTGTCGCCCGAATCAAGCAGCAACCCTTACTGAGATCACCTCAATGGTTCACGAATTCGGTCTGCCAGAGTCGGTCCTCAAGGACCTCGCTGCCGAAGCTGGCTTCTCGGCCGTCCGTCGCGCCGAGATGGACAACCCGTTCAACTCGCTCTACGAGTTGGCACGATGAACACCCAGGGCTGCCGCGACCGCCGCGGGCACCGGTGGCGATCGGCTGGAAGCCCTCCAAGCCAGCGACCGACATCCGCGCATCTGATCCACCGCCGGGAAGGGGTCCCGCGTTGGAGTGGTCCGCGCAGCCTCGCGGCGACGCATGGAAAATGGTAGGAATAGCCCTTATCCTCATCGTCGCGGGAATATCACTTTACTGGGTCATCTTTGTCGGCTGGGAAGGATTCGGCTGGATGAAGTACTGGCCGACATGGCTACTCGTTCTCGCCGGGTCATTGTTCTTCTTGCTCATGAGAAAGGGCACGAAGATGACCGCTGGGTCCGATTGGGTCTATATAGCCGACAAAAGGTGGATCGATACCTACAATCTGCGAGAGATCACCGTCACGAGAGGGCGCGATACCGATCTCAAGCTCGTCGACAACGAAGATCGGCAGAATATATCGTCTCTCTCGGAATACCAGCGAAACCGCAATCTGTGGGACCTTGTGTATAATGGGATCCTGCACTCTGCGGCATACAATAATGCTCGAGTCAATTCCGACGCCATCTCGGCGCTCTACCTCAAAGACATCCTTCCGTACGACTACAAGCCGTTCGATGAAGCCGGCTGAAATGGGGGCACCGTGTCCCAGAGCAGCTATGATCCGACACCCGCTGAAGCGAAGCGGGGCTTCATTGAGGTGATCTCAGTAAGGGTTGCTGCTTGATTCGGGCGACACGCCCAATGT
>WHUB01000246.1:0-505 GCA_009377395.1 Actinophytocola sp.
GAGCACGCCGTCGTACCTGCCTTCGAGGCCCTGGTAGAAGACGGAGTCCGCGGGGATCGGGCCGGCGATGTCGGCGCCGTCGCCGCGTGCCGCCTCGACGGCCGGAGCGAGGACGCGGATCTCCTCGTCGCCGAAGTTGCCGTTCTCGCCGCCGTGCGGGTTGATCGCCGCCACCGCCAGCCGCGGCCGGTCGTGCCCGAAGACCCGCAGGGTCTCCAGCGACTCGGCAATCGATTTTCGCTGGCTCGGCACGTCGATCGCGTCGAGCGCGCGGCGCAGCGACATGTGCCGGGTGGCGAAGAAGATCTTCAGGTCGTGGACGAGGAACATGGTCGTGGACCTGCCCGCCCCCGTCAGGTCGGCGAGCATCTCGGTGTGGCCGAGCTGGCCCGCGCCGGCGGCCCAGATGGCCTCCTTGTTGATCGGCGCGGTGACGACGGCGTCCACCCGGCCGGCCAGCGCCAGCGACGCCGCGCGCTCGATCGCCGCGACCGCGGCCCTTCCC
>WHUB01000246.1:515-908 GCA_009377395.1 Actinophytocola sp.
CACCCAGCGTCAGTGCGAGCAGTGGTCGTTCGCTCATCCTCGTCCCCTCTGCCTGGTGTCTCTGGTCGGCCGGGCCCGGTGGCCGGTCCCCGGCATCGCGTGCAGCTGCGCCACGGCCGCGAGGATCGCGTCGTGGCCGCCGATGAGCCCGCCCTTCGTGGCGAACGGCAGCCCGTCGTGCGGTCCTCCGGTGAGGTGGCCGGCGACGACGAGCGGTTGCACCTCGACCTCCACGGCGAAGCCGGCCGCAGACAGCGCGGGCACCAGCGCGGTGGCCATGTCGCCGCCACTGGCGAAGGCGCCGTGCATGCCGCCGTGGTCGACGACCCGGGCCGCGGCGCCGGCGAGCGCGCCGACGACCTCCCCGGCCCTGGCGGTGTCCAGTCGTGCCCC
>WHUB01000247.1 GCA_009377395.1 Actinophytocola sp.
CCGAACGAGACGTGGAACGCCATCGGCAATCCGGCCACCCGCAGCGGCAGGTCGTGCGCGGCACCCAGGTCACGAATGCCGGCCATGAGCTGGTTGCCGTGCTCGGTGATGGCGACATACGGGGCGGAGTCCCGTAGCTGCGCCAGCGTGGCGATCACCGCGGCCATCCCCGGTATCCAGCCGTTGAAGGTGCCCGCCTGGTTGACTTCGCCGGTGCCGAACCGGCGCATCAGGTCCGCCTTGCCCGCCACCGCCGATACCGGGAACCCGCCACCCATCGCCTTGCCATAGGTGGCCAGGTCCGGCGTGACGCCGAAGCGCGCGGCGGCACCGCCGACGCCGACGCGGAAGCCGGAGATGATCTCGTCGAAGATCAGCACGATGCCATACCGGCAGCATTGCCTGCGGACCCATTCGAGGTAGCCGGTCACCGGCTCGATCACGCCGTTGTTGATCATGATCGGTTCCATGATCACCGCCGCGATCCGCTCGCCCTCGCGCCGGAACAGCTCGGTGATCGCGTCGGCGTCGTTCCACGGCAGCGTGATGAAGTCGGTGAGATGGCTCTCCAGCTGACCTTTGCTCGCCGTCCCCCAGCTACCGTCGTGCTCGGCCATCAGGACGTTGTCCAGCCAGCCGTGGTAGTGGCCTTCGAACCGGAGGACCTTGGTGCGGCCGGTGACGGCTCGGGCGAGGCGCAGCGCGGCCTGCACCGCCTCGGTGCCCGTCACCCCGAAGCGGACCATGTCGGCCCACCCCACCGCCTCACAGACGGCTTCGGAGGCGCGGATTTCGTATTCGTGCTGCCCGCCGCAGATCAAGCCGTTGCCCGCTGCCGCATAGGCCGCGTCGAGTACCACTTCCGGCACGTGGCCGAGGAAATTCGCGCCTTGGCCGAGCATGTAGT
>WHUB01000248.1:0-275 GCA_009377395.1 Actinophytocola sp.
AGGAACTGCTCGCGCACCACGACGACCGGCTCAGCGACACCCTTGCCAGCGTCCGAGACGGTGCCACCACCACCTTCGAGTCCGCACAGGCACTCGGCTGGACCCGCAGGCAGCGCGCGTTCGAAGAGCTCAACATGTTCAATCGGTTCCTCGCCATCGGTGAGACCGCGGCACACCTCGAGCACCTCGTCAAGCTCGACCGGCTCACGCTGAACACGGTGGACGGCGTCGCGACCTACGCGGTCACCGAGTAGCCGCCCGAACCGTCACTTCGC
>WHUB01000248.1:285-907 GCA_009377395.1 Actinophytocola sp.
GGCGTAGCAGTCGACGACATCGGCCTCCATCGGAAACCGCACCGGGCATTCGGCCCCGAACACCAGGCGCCCCGCTTCGCGCGCGCAGGCTGCCAGCTGCTCGCTGACCACGGCGGACTGCTCTGCCGGACAATGCACTATGACCTCATCGTGCTGGAAGAACACCAGCTGAGCGTCAGGGGCGTGGTCGGCGAGGCGATGCCGCAGGAGCGCCAGCAACACCGAGGTCCAGTCGGCGGCGCTGGCCTGCACGACGAAGTTGCGCGTGAACCGGCCCCAGTCGCGCGAGGCTTGGCGTGCCCTGGTGTCCCCGTCGCCGCCGGTCAGTGCCCGCCACTGTTCCGACGGCGGCGGAGACGTGCGGCCAAGCCGGGAGCGGACCAACTCGCCGCGCTGCCCGGCGAGTGCCGCCTGCTCGACGTAGTCGACCGCGGCGGGAAATCGGCTGCGCAGCATGGCGAGCAGCGCGCCGGCTTCGCCCGACGTGCCGCCGTACATGGCGGAAAGCATCGCGATCTTGGCCCGCGCCCGATCGCCGCCGAACGCGTCCGCGGCGATGCCCTGGTACAGATCGGTCGACGCCGAGACTTCCGCCAGCCGCCGGTCACCGGCAAGGGCGGCC
>WHUB01000249.1 GCA_009377395.1 Actinophytocola sp.
GACTCCACGCCCACATCCAGTACTGTCCACTACGGACACATTGGGCGTGTCGCCCAAATCAAGCAGCAACCCTTACTGAGATCACCTCAGTGTCAGCGATCTTGTGGGTGATGGTGTGATCACCTTGTCAGTGCTGCACGTCGAGTCGGTCGCCGTAATGCATGGCGAGCGTGTTCAACGCTTGTTTCCATCCTACTACTTGTCCCGTGATATTTGAACGGTTTTTGAGTGGGTTTTGGATCACGAGATAGAGCACTTTTAGTGCGGCCTGCTCGTTAGTGAAATGGCCGCGGCGTCGGGCGGCTTGTCGGAATCGGGAATTCAAGCTCTCGATCGCGTTCGTCGTATACACGAGTTTCCGCAACTCCGGCGGGTACGCCAGGAACGGGGTGAACTGTTCCCAATTGCTGCGCCAGAGCCGGATCATCGCCGGATAGGTATCCTCCCACTCGGCACAGAAATCAACGAATTCCGCTTCCGCTGTCTCCTGGTTGGGCGCGGTGTAGATGAGCTTGAGTCGTTTCGTGATCGCCGACCAGTACTTTTTCGACGCGTACCGCAGGCTCGCCCGCACCAGGTGGACCACACACAACTGGACCTCCGCGCGCGGCCACAACGCGGTGATCGCATCAGGCAGGCCCTTCAGACCGTCACAGGCCACGATCAGGATGTCTTCCACCCCCCGGTTTTTCAGATCGGACAGGTGGTTCATCCAGCCCTTGGCGCCCTCGCCACCGGTACCGACCCACATGCCCAGCACATCCCGCTCGCCGGCCACGGTGATCCCGACGGCGACATAGATCGGACGGTTCGCCACCTGCCCATCCCGAATCTTGACATGAATAGCATCAATGAGGTGATCTCAGCGAGATCGTGTTCGGGCGTGTTCGATGTGGGTGAGGA
>WHUB01000024.1:0-49993 GCA_009377395.1 Actinophytocola sp.
CGCCGACGACAACGCGGCCGGCGGCGATCTGGGCGCGAAGACCGCGATCAGCGAGGCTGGGAGACACACCCTAGCCGCACCCTAGCCGGGCACCTTCACCGCGCCGAGCTGCGTGGCCTGGCCGACCAACCGGCCCTTGCTGTCCCAGACCAGCGCGTCCTGGTCGATGCGCCCACCGGACACCTGCGTAGAGCGCAGCTCGTAGCGCACCGGACCGGGTGCGGGGAGACTTCGCACATCGGCGGTGAACTGCTGCGTCAGCAAGCGGCCGACGCCGACCTCGAACGACGCGGGCGGTCCGGCGTCCAGCGGGATGAGCAGGCTCAGCGGCGTCCAGTCCGAGCCGTCGGCGAACCGGTTGTAGCCGCGGATGACGCCGCTGCCGCTCGGTGTGCCCGTCGCGAAGCCGAGCACGGCGGGGTCGAGCCGCTGGTCGACGAACTGCATCAGCTCCACCCGGAACCCGGCGCCGGGCGCCTCGACCGGCATCGGCACGCAGTCGGCCTCGTCCGGCAGCTCCGCCGGTGACGTGGTGGTCCACCACGGGTCCGTCTCGGCGAGCACGCCCTGGGTGAGCAGCGCGGCCAGCACGATCTCGCCGTGCTGGCGCAGCGTGGCGCGCAGCTGCGTCGTGGAGCGGCCCACCCGCAGCACCTCGACGTCGACCGACGCCGCGCCGGGCTCGGGGGTGCGCAGGAACGACGCGCTCACCGCCGTGAGATGCGGATGCCGCTCCGACACCACGGCCGCCGCCCGGCCCAGCACCGCGAGCAGGTAGCCGCCATGCGGCACGCCGCCCGCGCTCCACCGGCCGTCCAGCTCGGCGTCGAACCCGCCGTCCGCGCGCCGCCACACCGCGGTCGCCACGTCGAAATCGGTCATTCGGTGAATCTCGCAGCGCGGTACCCGCCCGTCAATGTCGTGCGCGTCACCACGACCTGCCGCGTGGATAGGGTTGGAACCATGCCCAGACTCAGCAGAGCGGAGAGCCAGGCGCGTACCCGCGAGCAGCTCGTCGCGACCGCGAAGGAGCTGTTCCTGCGGGACGGCTACGGCCCGACCTCGCTGGACAAGGTCGCCGACGCCGCCGGGTACTCCAAGGGCGCGGTGTACTCCAACTTCCGCAACAAGGACGAGCTGTGCCTCGCCGTCCTGGACGACATCCACGCCGAGCAGGCCGCCCGCATCGCCGAGGTGGTCACCGGATCGACCACCGTCGAGGAGCGGATCACGCGGTTCCAGGAATGGGCCGAACGCAACATCGGCGACCAGGCGTGGACCGCGCTCGAGGTGGAGTTCGCCATCAACGCGCGGCGCGACGAGCGGCTGCGCGCCGAGCTGGCGCAGCGCGACAAGGGCATCCGCGACGTGATCGCGAACCTGGTGACCGCCAACAGCACCGAGTTCGGCATCGACCTGCCGCTGTCGGCCGACGACGCGGCGACGGCGCTCCTCAGCCTCGGCATCGGGCTCGGCATCCAGCGGGCCGTCGACCCGAGCATCCCGGTCACCGTGCTCACCGAGGTGATGCGGCTGGTCGCGGGGCGCGCCACCGCTACCGAGCGCTGAGCCGCCGTTCGAGCGCGGCGAGGTCGGCCCGGGTGTCGATGTCGGCGGACTCGGCGATGTCGCCGCACTCCACCTCGGTCACGACCCCGGGGTGTTCGCGCAGGTACGCGCGGGCGGCGACGTCGTCGTGCGCCGCGTCGGCGACCTCGGTCCACAGCTCCCGGCGCAGCAGCACCGGGTTGCGTGGCCTGCCGCCGTAGGCGGCGACCGCGGCCGTGGCGCCGTCGCGGTAGGCGGCGAGCAGGCGCCGCACCACGTCCGGGGTGACCAGCGGCTGGTCGACCAGCGCGATCACGGCGGCGTCGGCGTCGGTCAGCGAGGCCAGCCCCGCCCGCAACGAGGACGCCATCCCGGTGCGCCAGTCCGGGTTGCGGACCAGCGTCACGCCGGACAGCCGGGCGGCGACGTCGTCGGCGGCCGCCCCGATCACGACGTGCACCGGCGCGCAGCCGCCGCGGCTGAGCAGGTCGATGCCGCGCTCGGCCAGCAGCGTGCCGCCGAGTTCGACCAGCGCCTTCGGCCGTCCCAGCCGGGAGCCCTCGCCCGCGGCGAGCAGCACCCCCGCGACCGCCATCCGCACCTCCTGCTCAGTGTCTGATGCTTCGGACCTGCAAGCAGTCCTCAGTCTCCAGCTCGCGCCAGCTCCGGCGTCGCGACCGGGGCGGGAACCCGCCTGCGGGCGCGGGACACCGCGACCCCGACGAGGCACAGCCCGCCACCGGCGAGCGTCAGCCAGCCGGGCACCTCGCTCAGCAGCGCCCAGGACATCAGCACCACCAGCGCCGGCGCGACGTAGGTTGTCGCCCCCATCTTGCCCGCCGTGGTGCGAGCGAGCGCGTAGGCCCAGGTCGTGAACGCGATGGCGGTGGGGAACACGCCGAGGTAGAGCATCTGCAACGTGGCCGACGCCGGTGCCGTGGCGATCTGCTCCACCAGGATTCCGGAGAACGGCAGGCACACCACGGCGCCGATGAGGCAGCCGTACGTCGTCACCTGCAACGCCGACGCGTGCCGCAGCGCCGGTTTCTGCGCGACGACGCCGCAGCCGTAGCTCAGCGCGGCGAGCAGACACAGCAGTACGCCGAGGATGGACGATCGGCCGCCGTCCGATACCGACAGTCCAACCACGACCGCACCGGCGAACGACACCGCCATGCCGGCGAGCAGCCGTTGCGGGAAACCCTCCTTGAGCAGCCAGCCGCTGAGCAGCGCGATGATGATCGGCCCGACGTTGACGACCAGCGCGGCGGTTCCCGCGTCGACCTCCCGCTCGCCCCAGTTCAGCGCGACCATGTAGACGCCGAACCACAGCACCCCGGACGCCGCGATGCCGGGCCACGCCGCGCGCGGCGGCAGTCCCTCCCGGCGCAGCGCCAGGATCAGCAGCAGCACGACCGACCCGGCGAGCAGTCGGCCGAGCGCGAGCGCGCCGGGTTCGTAGTGCTCGCCCGCGCTGCGGATGGCGATGAACGCCGACGCCCACAGGAACACGGTGATGCCGGCGGCGAGCGCGGCCCGCCGAGCCAAGGAAATCCCCTTCACCCGATCAACAGTGCCTGTCGGTTCGTCGCGGTGCTAGCGAATTTCGGCCATGGTGCTGCGACTCCCCGCCATTCTGTGCGCGGCTACGCCACGACGATCTCGCCCTTCGAGTTGACGCTGACCGGCTGTTCGGGCAGCGGCCGCGAGGCCGGTCCCTGCCTGACCGTGCCGTCTGCGGCGTCGAACTTGCTGCCGTGACAGTTGCAGTTGATCGTGCCGCCCGCGACGTTCTCCACGATGCAGCCTTGATGCGTGCAGACGGCGCTGAAGCCCTTGAACTCGCCCTGCTCCTGCTGGGTCACGACGACCTCGGCGTCGGCGAAGACCTGCCCGCCGCCGACCTTGACGTCGGCGGAGTTGCCCAGCACGGTCCCCTGATCCGGCGCGGTGCCCTTGTCGTCGCCGTCGGCGCTACTCCCGCCGCCACAGGCGGCGACGCCCGCGATCGCGACCATGCCCGCGCCCGCGACGGCCACCCGGCGGGGGATCGGCGTTCCGGTGGCGTCCGGCTGGCTGGGCTGGTGCTGCGACATGGTCCACCCCTCTGCTCGCGCGGGCTGATCTCCTTACACCTTATTCGCGCGGCTGGTCGAGAATGCGACCGGCGAGCCAGGAGATCTGCCGCGCGACCTCGGCTGCGGAGGCGAGCGGCATGACGAGGTGGCTGACCACAAGCCGCACGATCGACTCCACCACCAGCGTGCGCTCGGCCTCGTCGAGCTCGATCTCGGGCCAGTGCTGATTGAGGTAGTCGAGCAGCACGGTGGTGGCCGCGGCCAGGATCGGGCCGGAGCGGGTGGTGACGAACGGCAGCAGCTCGGTCGCGCCGCCACGGGTCGCCGTCAGCACCGCCTTGAGCAGCGGGTTGACCTCGGCGGCCGAGAGCGTGTACTCGACGGCGGCGGTGATGGCGGCGAGCAGGTCGTCGGGGTGTTCGTCCAGGGTGGCCGCGACGCCGTCGAGGAAACGTTCCGCCTCGCGCATGGCGAGCGCCTCGCCGAGGCTGGTCTTGTTGCCGAACTCGTTGTAGACGGTCTGCCTGCTCACGCCGACCTCGCGGGCGACGTCGGCCATCTTGAGCTGGTTCCAGCCACCGAAAATAAGCGATTCCGACGCGGCGTCGAGGAGCTGCTGGCGCAGCAGCGAACGCACCGACTCCCGGAATGTCGAACGCGCTCCCGCCACGGGCCCAACTGTACGGGCCGGAGGGCTCATTCCGGCAAGCGACGCCGCCCGGCGAAGCCAAGATCACGCCGGTGGTACCAGGCCAGGTCGTCGTCGCCCTCCAGCCAGCAGAGCAGCACCTGGTCGCCGTTCAGCTCGGCCGGGAAGTCGAGCAGCAGCGGCGCGAAGCCCTTGATCTCGGCACCGGACTCCTGGATGAGCGTGACCAGCTCGTCGAGGCGGGCCTGCTTGGCCTTGAGCTCGGGGAGCCCGCCGAGCTCGGACGGGTCGCCGCCCGGCGCCGTCGCCATCGCCAGCTCCGCGGCCTCCGCCCGCAACGGGATGACCTCGTCGATCACCGGCCGCAACTCGGCCAGCTTCGCCCGCGCCTCCGCCACCGTGAACAGGGACATGCCCCGAGCCTCCCACGCCGGCTCGCGAGTCCCGGGTTGCGGTGCCGCGAGTCCCGACGTCCGGGGCCGTCTGGGGTCGCGGGTCGCGAGTCCGCCGATCATGGGCCGCGCAAGTCGGGACTCGCGGCACGAGAACCGGGGACTCGCGACAACCCTCAGCCGCGCAGCCAGGTCTGTGCCTCCCGGACGGCGTCCAGGGTGAGCTGATGGCCGCCGGGGTGGCGGTGGGTGTGCACCTCGGCCGAGCGGATACGCAGGTCCGCGACCAGCTGCTCCGTCGACGGCAGCGGCGCCATCGGGTCCTGCTCGCCGTTGGACAGGAACACCCGGGTGCCGGTCAGGTCGCGGTCCGGCGGGTCCGGCAGCGGCCGCATCGCGGCGATCGCGGCCACCTCGCGCAGCGCGTCCGGTCGCAGCAACGCCGTGGCGACCGCGATGTTCGCGCCGTTGGAGAACCCGACCGCGACGAGCCGCCGCCCGCCGAAGCCGTACTTCTCCCGCGCGCCGATCACGAAGTCGGCGAGCTGGTTGGCCCGCACGACGACGTCCTCGTGGTCGAAGACGCCCTCGGCCAGCCGCCGGAACCACCGCGCCATGCCGTTCTCCGACACCGGACCGGCGGGCGCGAGCACGCCGGCGGCCGGATCGAGCTCGCGGGCGACGCCGAGCAGGTCCTGCGGCGACCCGCCGGTGCCGTGCAGCAGCAACAGCACCGGCGAGTCCGCGTGGCCCTCGGTGTAGGTGTGGCGAAGGCTCAGTTCGGCCGCCGTCATGCTCGAAGCCTTTCGGCGACCTCGGGGTTGTTCTCGTCGGGCAGGTTCAGCTTCGGCAACGCGGCCTTGATCTGCTCCCGGTTCGGCTCCAGCCACGGCGGCAGCTTGAGCGCCTGCCCCAGCTCGAGCAGCGGCTCGTCGATGTTGAAGCCGATGTCCTCGGTCGCGATCTCCAGCAGCGTGCCGCCCGGCTCGCGGAAGTAGATCGAGTGGAAGTACTGCCGGTCCATGATGGCGGTGACCCGCACGCCCTTGCCGACCAGCTCCTCGCGCCACGCCTGCTGAGTGGCGTCGTCGGGCACCTTCCACGCGACGTGGTGCACGGTGCCGCCCGCGACGAGGCCGTCGGGCGCGTCGGGCGTGACCAGGATGTCGGCCAGCGCGCCGGGGCCGCCGTCACCGGCCTGGAACCGCAGCCGGTTGCCGTGCTGGCTGTGGAAGGTCAGGCCGAGGTCGTCGGCGAGCATCGCGGCGGTCGCGTCCTCCTTCGCGACCGACAGCGTGACGGAGTGCAGCCCTCGGATGGCGTGCTCGGCGGGCACGAACGGCGTGTCCCACGGGTCGCGCGGATCGCCCTGCGGGTGGGCGACCAACGCGATCTCCAGGCCGTCCGGGTCCCGGAAGCTGAGCGTGTCCTCGTTGTCAGTGCTGGTGATCCGGCTCGTCTCGACTCCGGCGTCGGCGAGGTGCTGTTGCCACCACCCGATCGAGTTGGCCGGCACCGAGAACGACGTCGTGGTGGCCTGGCCGTTGCCCTGCCGCCCGCCGGGGACGTCGCGCCAGGGGAAGAAGGTCAGCAGCGACCCCGGCCGGCCCGACTCGTCCCCGTAGTAGAGGTGGTAGGTGCCGGGATCGTCGAAGTTCACCGTGGTCTTCACCAGCCGCAGCCCGAGGGTGCGCAGGTAGAAGTCGGCGTTGCGCTGCGGGTCACCACCGATCGCCGTGACGTGGTGCAGACCCGAGGTGTGGATCGCCATGTCGTGCTCCCTTCGTAGTCGATCCCGGCACCGGCTGGTCAGCTGACCTTGATGGCGGAGACCTCGAACTCCAGGGTGACGTTGTCGCTCACGAGCACGCCACCCGTCTCCAGCGCGACGTTGAAGGTGATGCCGAAGTCCTTGCGGCTGATCACCGTCGAGCCCTCGAAGCCGATGCGGTCGTTGCCGAACGGGTCCTTGGCGGCGCCCTGGTACTCGAGCGGGATGGTGACCTGCCGGGTCGTGCCCTTGATCGTCAGGTCGCCGGTGACGTCGAAGTCGTTCTCACCGGTCTGGGTGATGCTCGTCGAGGAGAAGGTGATCTCCGGGTAGTCCTCCGCCTGCAGGAAGTCGTTCGTGCGCAGGTGGTTGTCGCGGTCGGCGTTGCGAGTGTCGATGCTGGCGACCTTGAGGGTCACGTTCGCATTCGACTGGCTCAGGTCATCGCCGTTGATCTTGGCGGTGCCGGAGAAGTCGTTGAACGCTCCCCGCACCTTGGTGACCATCGCGTGCCTCGCAACGAAGCCGATCCGGGTGTGGGTGGGGTCGAGCTCGTAGGTGCCGGTCAGCTCGGTGAACGCCGGTGCGCTCGTCGTCATCGTAAACCTCCAAGTTGGTTGACGTGTCATCTTCACCCTACACAACATGGTTGACGCGTCAACTATTCCGGTACACTGAGTGGCGTGACACGATGGCTCTCCGACGACGAACAGCGCGCCTGGCGCGCCTTCGTCTCGCTCCAGGCGAAGCTGAACGCGCAGCTCAACCGCGAGTTGCAGGCGGAGTCCGAGCTCTCGCTCGCCGACTTCGAGGTGCTGGTGCGTCTCACCGACCGGGACGACGCGCGGGTGCGCGCGTTCGAACTGGCCGCCGACATGCAGTGGGAGAAGAGCCGGTTGTCGCACCACCTGGCGCGGATGCAGCGCCGGGGGCTGATCGACCGGGCGGGCTGCCCGGAGGACGCCCGGGGTTCCTACATCGCGCTGACGCCCGAGGGCAGGCGCGCCATCGAGCAGGCGGCGCCCGGGCATGTGGAGTCCGTGCGCAGGCTGGTCTTCGACCAGCTCACCCCGGAACAGGTCCAGACGCTGCGCACCATCTCGGAGAAGGTCCTCCGCCAGCTCGACTGACGTCGTGTCCTGCCCCCAGGGCGTCGTGTCCTGCGTTGACGACGCCGTGTCCTGCTCACGACGCCGTGTTCCTTACTCGGAGTACGAACACGCAGGCAGGAACGCAGGACACGACCCCCGACTCGGGGGGAGCCGAACCGGCGTCGCGCACGTCACAAAAGGCGTGAACAGCGACGGGGCATGGCCGGCGTTTCCGGCCGACGGCGAGCCGGTCGACGCGTTCGTCACCGCGCTCACGCCCCGGCTCCGGGCCATGCTGCGGCGCTGCAAGCTGGGCGACCACGAGATCGACGACGTGCTGCAAGAGGTCTGGCTGCGCTTCCTCGAACACCGCGACGCCATCCGCCACCCCGAGCGCGCGGCGGGCTGGCTGCGCACCGTCGCGATCCGTGAGGCGATGCGCGCACTCCGCCGGTGCCACAGCGAAAGCCCGTCGGAAGAGGTCACCACCGGCGTCAGCACGCCCGATCCGAACGACGTCCCGGCCGACGACATCTCCCGCCGCGACCGCGACCGCACGTTGTGGCGCGTCGTCGCCGCGCTGCCCGACCGCGACCGCGTCCTCGCCCAGCTCATCGCCCGCGCTCCCCACCTGACCTACACCGACCTCGCGGCGAGACTCGGCGTCGCCCCGGCCAGCGTCGGACAGCTGCGCACCCGCTGCCTGCGACGGCTGCGGCGGGCGCTCAGGCAGGCAGGCATCACCGCATCAGATTGAGGACGTATCGGCTCTCGGCGCGCTAGGGTGAAATGCGTGTCTGACCTCGTCACCGGCGAAGCCGTCCAACTCGAGCTGCGGCACGCCCGGCTGGCGAGCAGAGGGCTGGCGTTCGCCATCGACGTCCTGCTCCAGTTCGTCGCCCTCGTCGTGCTGTACGCGATCGTCTTCTCCGGCGCCGACGTCGACACCTCGCTGCTGCTGGCGATCATCCTCGTGATCGCGGTGTTCGTGCTCGTCGGCTACCCGGTCGCGTGCGAGTCGCTGACCCGGGGCCGCACGGTGGGCAAGCTCGCCCTTGGCCTTCAGGTGGTGCGTGACGACGGCGGCCCGGTCCGGTTCCGGCACGCGCTGGTGCGCGGGCTGACCGGGTTCTTCGTCGACTTCTGGGCGCTCGGCCTCGGCGGCTTCGTCGCGGTGATCGTGTCGCTGTCGTCGCGGACGGGCAAGCGCGTCGGTGACTTCCTCGCGGGTACCGTCGTGATCAACATCCACGCCCCGGCGCAGCCGGTCGGCGAGATCGCGATGCCACCGCAACTGGTGCACTGGGCCACCCAGCTCGACCTGTCCCGGGTGCCCGATGGGCTCGCGCTCGCCATCCGCCAGTACCTCGGCCGGTTCCACGTGCTCGCGCCCGAGGCCCGCGTCCAGCTCGGCGCGAAGCTGGTCGCCGAGGTCGACTACTACACCGGCACGCCCTGCCCGCCCGGCGTGCCCGCGTGGGCGTACCTGTCGGCCATCGTTGCCGAGCGCCGCAACCGGGAAGCGGTCAGGGCGGGCGCGGTGGTGGCGCCACCCGCGCCACCGCAGCGTCCCACCACGCCCAGCACACCAGGCGAAACACCGTTCACCCCACCGAGCTGAATAGACTCCCCCTCGGACTACATCGGACCAACGACAACCAGGACTTCCGCATGAGTGACACCGGGTGGCACCACCCCGACCAGCCCGACAACGAAGGCCGCGACCAGCCGAACATGCCACCGCCGCCGAGCTGGCAGGCGCCACAGAAGCCCGGCGTCATCCCGCTGCGCCCGCTCGGCCTCACCGAGCTCATCGACGGCGCCATCTCGACCATGCGGGCCTATCCGAAGGTCATGCTCGGTGTCGCCGCGATCGTCGTCACCATCAGCTCGATCATCAGCTTTCCGGTCCAGGCGAGCCTCTCCAACTCGACGACGCAGCTCTCCCCGACCGCGACCGGCCAACAGGTCGCCGACGCGCTCGGCCCCGCGCTGATCGGCACCGGCATCGCGAGCGTCATCGGGCTGCTGGCAGGCGCGTTTCTGACCGGGATACTGACCGCCGTCGTCGGCAAGGCCGTGCTCGGCAGGCCGGCGCCCTTCGCGACGGTGTGGGCCGAGGTCAAGCCCCAGCTCGGCCGGCTGATCGGGCTGGCGCTGTTCTCCATCGTGCCCGCGCTCGCCCTCGGGCTCGTCATCACCCTCGTCGCCCTGGTGCTGCCGCCGCTGCTGGTCATCGTCGTCCCGGCGGCGATCGTCGTCGGCGCGTGGCTGTACGTGCTCTACTTCGCGCTCGCCGCGCCCGCGCTGGTGCTCGAACGCTGCGGCGTGATCGAGTCGGTGCAGCGGTCGCGCGCGCTGGTGCAGCGGTCGTGGTGGCGGGTGTTCGGCATCCTGCTGCTCGCCGCGATCCTCGTCGCGGTGATCAGCGGGGTCATCCAGATCCCGTTCGGCCTCGCGGGCGGCGGCGCGGGCCTGTTCTCCGGCGGCGCCGCCGAGATCACGTTCTTCGGCCTCGTCATCGGCACCATCGGGGCGATCATCGCGGGCACCATCACCGAGCCGTTCTTCGCCGCCGTCTCCGCGCTGCTCTACACCGACCAGCGGATGCGCCGCGAGGGCCTCGACATCGAACTGGCGCGCAACGCGAGCACCGAGCCGCCGCAGCAGTGAGCGTCCCGGTCGAACCGGGCCGAGACGAGGCGCGGGACGCCGCGCGCGACGAGCTGTCCGACCCGATCTACCAGGCGGCGGAACCGTCCTGGTTCCAGCAGCTGATCGACTGGCTCGGCGCGCGGCTGGCCGAGCTGCTGACGGCAGCGGCCCGGTTCGGCCCTGGTGGCGTCACCGGCGTGCTCGTCGTGCTGCTGGTGCTGCTCATCGCCGTGGTCGCGATCCGGCTGCGCACCGGCAAGCTGGCTCGCTCGGGGCGCGTCGCGCAGCGTCCGCTCGGCGACCCGGCGGTACCGGCGAGCACCCACCGGGACGCGGCGGCGACCGCGCTCGCCGGGGGCGACCTGCGCGGCGCGATCGTGGCGCGGTTCCGGGCGCTGGCACGGGAACTCGAGCAGCGGGGCGTGCTCGACGTGCAGACCGCCCGCACCGCCGACGAGCTGGCCGGGTCCGCGGCGGCCGCGCTGCCCGGCTGTGCCGACGCGCTGCGGGCGGCGGCCCGGGTCTTCGACGACGTCTACTACGGCGGCAAACCGGCGACCAGCGACGGCTACGGCATCGTGGCCCGGACCGACGACGCGATCCGCACCGGACAATCCACAGTGGCCGGTGCCCCGTCATGACGACGCCGGTCACCCCGGACACGCGCCAGGTCTGGCGCGCCGCGCGGGGGCCGCTCGCGATCCTGCTGCTGATCGTCACCGTCGCGATCGTGCTCACGTTGCTGCGCGGCAACAGCGAGGGCGGCAGCCTCGACCCGCGCTCGGCGGCACCCGACGGTTCCCGGGCGCTGGCCGCGCTGCTCGGTGACTACGGCGTCGACGTCGAGCGGGTGCACACCCTCGCCGCCGCGACGCGCGCGGCGGACGGCGACGCGACCGTGCTCGTCACCCATCCGAACCTGCTCGCACCGTCCGATCTGGACCGGATCAGCGGGCAGGCGGGCGGGCTCGTGCTCATCGCGCCGAACCAGGAGCTGGCGCGCGTCGCCGACCCGGACATCGAAGTCGGCGGCACCACCGCCGACGCGCCGCACACTCCGGAGTGCGCGCTCGTCGGCGCGGCGGGCGAGGCGACGATCGGCGGCGTCGGCTACCGCACGCCCCACGGCGAGCGCTGCTACCCCACGACGGCGGGCGCGTCGCTGGTGCGGGTCGGCCCGGTGACGCTGCTCGGCATCGCGACGCCGCTGACCAACGACGCCCTCGACGAGGACGGCAACGCCGCGCTCAGCCTGCGACTGCTCGGCGAACGGGAGCGGCTCGTGTGGTACCTGCCGTCGCCCGGCGACCAGGGGCGCGGCACGGCGTCGCTGCTGACGCTGCTGCCACCCGGCTGGAAGTACGGTCTCGCCACGCTCGCGATCGCCGCCGTGCTGCTCGCGGTGTGGCGGGCGCGGCGTCTCGGACCGGTGGTCACCGAGCCGCTGCCGGTGGTGGTGCACGCCGCGGAGACGACCGAGGGTCGCGCCCGGCTGTACCGTCGGGCAGGTGCGGCCGACCACGCGGCGGAGGCGCTGCGGGCGGCGGCACGCCACCGCATCGCGGCACATGCCGGGCTGACAACGGACGCCGGGCCGGAGGCCGTCGTCGCGGCGGCGAGCCGCGCCAGCGACGCCCACGAGGCGTACTGGCTGCTGTACGGTCCGGCACCGTCCGACGACGCCGCCCTGGTGCGGCTCGCGGCAGAACTCGACCGGCTGGAGAACGAGGTGCGAGAGGCATGACCGAATCCTCAGTGGACCCCGATGACGCCCGCAGCGCGCTCATCGCGCTGCGCGCCGAGGTCGGCAAGGCGATCGTCGGCAACGACGCCGCGGTGACCGGGCTGATCGTCGCGCTGCTGTGCCGGGGGCACGTGCTGCTCGAAGGCGTCCCCGGCGTGGCGAAGACGCTGCTGGTGCGCACGCTGGCAAAGGCGCTCGACCTCGACTCGGCGCGAATCCAGTTCACTCCCGATCTGATGCCGGGTGACGTGACCGGGTCGCTCGTCTACGACGCGCGGACCGCCGAGTTCTCGTTCAAGCAGGGGCCGGTGTTCACCAACCTGCTGCTCGCCGACGAGATCAACCGCACCCCGCCGAAGACGCAGGCCTCCCTGCTGGAGGCGATGGAGGAGCGGCAGGTGTCGGTCGAGGGCAAGCCGAAGCCGCTGCCGGAGCCGTTCGTGGTGATCGCGACGCAGAACCCGGTGGAGTACGAGGGCACCTATCCGTTACCCGAGGCGCAGCTCGACCGGTTCCTTCTCAAGCTGACGATGCCGCTGCCGTCGCGCGAGGAGGAGATCGGCGTGCTGTCGCGGCACGCGGCCGGGTTCGACCCGCGCGACCTTGACGCGGCGCAGGTGCGGCCGGTCGCCGACACCGAACAGCTCGCGGCGGCGCGGGCGGCCACCGCCGCCGTCACCATCGACCAGCACGTCATCGGTTACACAGTGGACATCTGCCGCGCCACCCGCTCGGCGGGCGCGGTGCGGCTCGGCGTGTCCCCGCGCGGCGCGACCGCGTTGCTGGCGGCGGCGCGAGCGTGGGCATGGCTGTCCGGAAAGGACTACGTGACACCGGACGACGTCAAGATCGTCGCGCGGCCCGCGCTGCGGCACCGCATCGAGTTGCGCCCCGAGGCGGAGCTGGAGGGCGCCACGCCGGACGGCGTGCTGGACCGGGTGCTGACCGCGGTGCCGGTCCCCCGCTGAGCGGCCATGGCGCTGACCGGACGAACCCCACTGCTCGCGGCCATCGGCGCCGTGCTCGTCGGCCTCGCCGCGCCGTCGGCGGCCGGCATCGCGGTGGTCGTCGCGGTGCTGCTGCTCGGCGTGATCGCGGACGTCACGCTCGCCGGCAGCGCGCGGGCGCTGCGGTTCAGCCGCTCCGGCGCGGCGTCGGTGCGGCTCGGTGAGCGGGTGGACGTCACGCTGGCCGTCGAGAACCAGGGACGCCGACGGGTGCGGGGCGTGCTGCGGGACGCGTGGCAGCCGAGCGCGGGCGTGGTGACCGACCGGCATCGCGTCGACGTCGGCGCGGGGCAGCGAACCCGGGTGACGACGACGTTGCGACCGACGCGGCGGGGCGACCGGAGGGCGGCGCGGGTGACGGTGCGCTCGGTCGGCCCGCTCGGGCTGGCGGCGCGGCAGTGCTCGCACGAGGTGCCGTGGACGCTGCGGGCGCTGCCGCCGTTCGAGAGCCGCAAGCATCTGCCCGCGCGGCTGGCTCGGCTGCAGCAGCTCGACGGCAGGCAGGCGGTGCTGACCAGGGGGCAGGGCACCGAGTTCGACTCGCTGCGGGAGTACGTCGTCGGTGACGACGTGCGGTCGATCGACTGGCGGGCATCGGCCCGCGCCGCCGACGTCATGGTGCGGACCTGGCGGCCGGAGCGGGACCGGCGGATTCTGATCGTGCTCGACACGGGCCGGACGTCGGCGGGCCGAGTCGGCGACGCGCCGAGGCTGGATGCCGCGATGGACGCCGCGCTGCTGCTGGCCACGCTCGCGTCGCGGGCCGGTGACCGGGTGGACCTCGTCGCCTACGACCGGCGGGTGAGGGCGGCGGTGTCCGGCACGTCCTCGGCCGAGCTGCTGCCGCTGCTGGTGAACGCGATGGCGCCGGTGGAGCCGGAGCTTGTCGAGCTGGACGCGCGGGGACTCGTCGCCGAGGTGCTGCGCCGGTCGCGGCGGCGCAGCTTGGTCGTGCTGCTGACCGCGTTGGACGCGGCGCCGATCGAGCACGGGCTGTTGCCGGTGCTGGCGTCGCTGACCGCGCGGCATGAGCTGCTCGTCGCAGGGATCGCCGACCCGAGGGTGGCCGAGATGGCGGCCAGCCGGGGCGACGCGCAGGCGGTCTACGACGCTGCGGCCGCCGAGCGTTCGCTGGCCGAGCGGCGGCGCGCGACGGCGCTGCTCACGCGGCACGGTGTGCACGTCGTCGACGCGGTCCCGGACCGGTTGCCGCCCATGTTGGCGGACCGTTATCTGGCGCTGAAGTCCGAGGGGCGACTCTGAGGTCAGCCGAGGTCGAACGCGGCCTGGACGGCCTCGGCGAGCGCATCCTCCTGGTGGTCCAGCAGGTAGCCGACATGACGTCCCAGCGCGGACTTCGGCACGGTGACGATGTTGTCGCAGCTGACCACACAGTCGTGGTCGAGGCCGTTATTCGCGCCGACCGGAATCTCGGTCGACAAGCCCCGGATCGTGCTCGTGATCGGCGCGACCGTCACGCGCGTCAGGTACGGCCGTACCGCCTCCCGCGTCAGGACGAGCACCGGACGCGCCTTGTCGAGCCGGGCGATGTGGATCGGCCGCATCAGTCGAGGTCGTCCATGGGCACCGTGGCGGCGTAGTCGGCGAGCTCATCGAGGTCCTGGTCGGTGCCTTCTGCGGCGAGGATCGCCGCGTCCCGCTCCGCGCGCTGCCGACGTCGGTCACGGTCGAGGGCATCCGCAACGAGCGCGGCCCGGCTGGTCGCACGCCCCTCGGCGACGGCCTCGTCGATGTAGGCGACCAGATCGTTCGACAACCGCAGGGCGACTTGCTTGCTCATACCATGATGGTACCCGAACCGGGATGCAATCGGTATCCCAGTTCTCAGCCGCTGGCGGGCAGGGTCGCACCGGCGTGGCGCGGGTCGATGTCGCCGGTCTCACCGGCGCGGGCCGCCCGCCTGCCGAGCACGAACACGTACGCGAGGAACACCACCTCGACGAGCACGCCGATGCCGACCCGGGCCGCCGTGGGCAGTCCGGACGGGGTCACGAACGCCTCGATCACGCCGGAGACCAGCAGCACGACGACGAGCCCGAGTGCCACGCCGATCACGGCGCGGCCTTCCTGCGCGAGCGCCGCCGCCCTGCTGCGTGCCCCGGGGTCGATCACCGTCCAGCCGAGTTTGAGGCCGAGCCCGCCCGCGATGAACACGGCGGTCAGCTCGAGCAGGCCATGCGGGGTGATCAGCCCGAAGAAGATGTCCAGCCTGCCGACCGAGGCCATCATGCCCGCGGCGACGGCGACGTTCACGGCGTTGGCGGCCAGCATCACGATGACCGGGATCCCGAACAGCACGCCGAGCGACAGCGCACCGGCACTCACCCAGACGTTATTGGTCCAGACGTGGAAGGCGAACGCGGCGGCGGGGTGCGAGGAGTAGTAGTCCTCGAAGGCCCCGCCCGGCGCGGTCAGCTGCTTGATCTGCTCCGGAGTGGCGAGCTGGCCCCGCACCCCGTCGTCGACCGCGACCCACGCCGCGAGCGCCGCACTGACCAGCAGGAACATGAGCGCGACCGGAATCCACCACGTCCGCGCGCGGTAGACAGCGGCGGGAAACCGGCGGGAGAAGAACAGCGCGAACTCACGCCAGCTCGGGTTGTGCGAGCCCGCGACGGCCGCGCGACCCTGCGCGACGAGCGTCGAGAGCCTGCTGAGCAGGGCCGGGTCGGGCGCGGTGGAGCGCACGATGGACAGGTGGGTCGCGGCGCGCTGGTACAGCAGCACCAGCTCGTCCGCCTCCGCGCCGCGCAGCTTCCGGGCCCGCCGCACCAGGTAACGCAGTCGCTCCCACTCGGCACTGTGCTGCGCGACGAACACGTCGATGTCCACTGCATCGACCCTAGTGCCGCGAGGGACAGCCGACGACGAGCCGATATCGCCGGTGTAGCGCTCCGGCGACACCGGTGTCATGACGTCCTGGTGCGTGCGGCCACCCTGCCGCCAGTACAGCGTGACGCGCTCGGCGCCGGCGACGCGCAGCCCGGTCACCCGGGGCGGGTCGGTGTCGCGGGTCTCGGCGGTGCCGTCCAGCGCACCGGCGCCGACGACCCCGCCGATCAGCAGCGCGGCGAACCCGGGCGCCCTGGTGTCGGTGTCCGCCATGATGAGAGTAGGGCGAACTGCCTTCCTTGCCCGCAGCCGTGATTAGGTGACACCTATGGAGCTCGTTCACAGCGGCAAGGTCCGCGACCTCTATACCGACCGAGGCGATCTGCTGCTGGTCGCGTCCGACCGGGTCTCGGTCTACGACGTCCCGCTGCCGACGCCGATCCCGGACAAGGGAGCGCTGCTCACGCAGCTCTCAGCGTGGTGGTTCGACCGGCTGGCCGACGTGGTGCCGAACCACGTGCTGTCCACGACGGACGTGCCGGACGAGTTCCGTGGCCGGGCGATCCGGTGCAAGCGGCTGGACATGATCGGCGTCGAGTGCATCGTGCGCGGCTACCTCACCGGTTCCGGCCTGCGCGAGTACCAGCGTGACGGCGCGGTCTCCGGCGTGGCGCTGCCGGACGGGCTGGTCGAGGCCGACAGGCTGCCCGAGCCGATCTTCACGCCGACGACCAAGGCCACCGAGGGCCACGACGAGTTCATCACCTTCGACGACGTGGTCGCCGAGATCGGCGTGGACACCGCGAAACGGCTGCGGGAGCTGTCGATCGAGGTCTACCGCAGGGGCGCGGAGCACGCGGCGTCACGCGGCATCATCATCGCCGACACCAAGTTCGAGTTCGGCTTCGACGCCGACGGCACCCTGACGCTGGCCGACGAGATCCTGACCTCGGACTCGTCCCGGTTCTGGCCGGCCGACGAGTGGCGGCCCGGCCGCACGCAGCACTCGTTCGACAAGCAGTTCGTGCGCGACTGGTCGGTCAGCACCGGCTGGGACAAGACCGCGCCTGGTCCGGAAATCCCGGACGATATCGTGCAATCCACCCGTCAGCGCTATATCGACGTCTTCGAACGCATCACGGAACAAGCCTGGCAGAGCTGACGAGTCCAGCATTGACCATGGCGGTTGCCGGGGCGCATAGTATGGCCGTTACGAACGGTGTTCATCGACGTGGCGCGCGACGAGGGTGGTCAGGTTGTCGATGGTGACGGGCACCCACTGGGGGCAGCGCGACCGGTTACGGCTCGACATCATGGTGGCGGCGCGACAGCGGCTCACCGACGGCGGCTTCATCGCGCTGACCATGCGCGACGTCGCCGAGGACGCCGGGGTCAGCGAGGACACTTTCGCCTCGTTCTTCCGGGGCGCCGAGGACCTGTTCGCGACGCTGTTCGCGCAGCGACTGGACGACTTCCACGCCGAGATCGCCCCCGCCTGCCGGGTGGCCGAGACCGGCGAGCAGGTCATCGCCACCGTCGCGACCGCGTACCTCGACGTCTACCGCGTGTTCGGGCGCGAGCTGAACATCTGGGCGCTGGTGCTCGGCGACCATCCCGCCGCCGGCGACATCGCCCGCCCGCTGGTCGAGGCGTCGGAGCGGGTGCTCGCCACGGTGGGAGCGGCTTTGGCGCGCACCGCGAAACGCCCGGTCACGCCCGACGAGATGCGGCTGACGCTACCCTTCGTGTGGGCGACCATCACCGGTCTCGCCGAGCACGTCACCGGCGGCAGGCAGCTGCTGCACGCGTGCAGCTGGGAGCAGCTGCTCGACTTCACGGCCCGCACCCTCGTCGCGGGGCTCGACGCGCGACGCGACCACGAGAGCCAGGAGTGAGCCGATCATGCTGTCCGCGCTGACCCAGGCGGCGACGGCTGCCGTCAACTGGGCCGTCAACCCCCGGCCCGAGCACGACCCCGACGACCTCGCCGCCGCGGTGCGCGGCAAGAACGTGCTGGTCACCGGCGCCTCCTACGGGGTGGGCGCCGCGACCGCGCGACTGCTCGCGCAGGCGGGCGCGACGGTGCTGCTCGCGGCGCGCACCGAGGACCGGCTGGCCACGGTCGCCGAAGAGATCACCGCGACCGGCGGGACGGCGTACTGCTACCCGGCCAACCTCGCCGACCCGGTGGCCGCCGAGGCGCTGGCGGGCACCATCCTCGCCGAACACGGCCACGTCGACATCGTGGTCAGCAACGCGGGCAAGTCGATCCGGCGGTCGGTCGAGCTGCAGTACGACCGGTTCCATGACTTCGAGCGCACCATCGGCGTCAACTACCTCGGACCGGTGCGGATGCTGCTGGCGCTGCTGCCGTCGATGCGGGCGCGCGGGCAGGGTCAGATCATCAACGTCTCCACCGTCGGCGTCCGGCTCACCCCAGCGCCGCGCTGGGGCGCGTACCAGGCGTCGAAGGGGGCGTTCGACACCTGGCTGCGCGGCATCGCCCCGGAGATCGCGGCGGACGGCGTCGCGGTGTCGACGTTCTATCCGTCGGTGATCCACACCAGGATGAGCGCGCCGACGCCGACCCTGCGGCAGCTACCCGGGCTGAGCTCCGGCGAGGCGGCCGGGGTCGTCGCGCGCGCGATCGTCACCCGGGAACGCGCGATCGGCCCGTGGTGGCTCGGGCCCGCCGAGCTGGGCAGCGTGCTGCTGGCCGGTCCGGTGTCGTGGGCGCTCGGCGTGCTGTACCGGAACTCCGACGACACGGCGAGCGCGAACGGCGACGCCACCGCCGACACCTCGCACACCAATGCCGAGCGGTAGCCCAGGTCAGAACATGAACCCGCCGCCGCAGACGAGGGTCTGACCGCTGACGTAGTCGGACTCGGGGATGCAGAGCAGGTACACGGCGCCTGCCGCCTCGGACGGTTTCCCGGCGCGGCCGAGCGGGATCATCTGCTTCATCATGGCGAGCACGTCGGGGTTGACGCCGATGTTGATGTCGCGGCCGCCGATGTTGACGGTGGCACGCTCGTCGGCGGGCGCCTCGGTGAGCCGGGTCTTGATCAGTCCGAACGCGACGGTGTTGACGGTGACGTTGTAGCGGCCCCATTCCTTGGCCATCGCCTTGGTCAGGCCGGTGACGCCCGCCTTGGCGGCGGCGTAGTTGGCCTGGCCCGCGTTGCCGCCGAGCCCCGCGATCGAGGAGATGTTGACGACCTTGCGGCACGGCACCGGCTCGCCCGCGCGCTTCGCCTGCTTCACGGCGGCGGAGATGACCGGCTGCGCGGCGCGCAGGATGCGGAACGGCGCCTTCAGGTGGACGTCGAGAATGACGTCCCATTGTTCGTCGGTCATCTTCTGGATGATCGAGTCCCAGGAGAAGCCCGCGTTGTTGACGATGATGTCGACGCCGCCGAAGTTGTCGACCGCGGTCTGCACGAACCTCCCGGGGAACTCGTCGTCGGTAACGCTGCCGACGCAGGCGACCGCCGTGCCGCCCGCCGCCTCGATGGCGGCGACGGTGTCCTTGGCCGGTTCGGCGTCGAGATCGTTGACGACGACGCGCGCCCCGTCTGCGGCCAGCTTGAGGGCGATCTCGCGGCCGATGCCGCGTCCCGAGCCGGTGACGAGCGCGGACTTGGTGTCGAGCTTACCCATGTCAAGCCTTTCTCAGCTGATGTCGACGGTGGCGTCGCCGCGCAGCGTCACGGTGCCGTCGGCGAGGGTGACGGTGAGTTCCAGGGTGGCCACGCCGTCGGTGATGTCGGTGACGCGGCCGGTGCAGGTGGGTTCCGCGTACAGCGGGGTGACGGCGGTGAACCGCACCCGGTAGGAGCGGATCTTGTGTGGCGGCACCCAGTCGGTGAGCAGCCTGCCGAGGTAGGCCATCGAGAGCATGCCCTGGGCGAAGACGTCGTCGTAGCCGAACTTCTTGGCCACGTCGCTGTCGATGTGGATCGGCATGTGATCGCCGGAGGCACCGGCGAACAGCGCCAGCGTGGCCCGTGAGATCGGCTCGATCCGCAGCGCCGGCAGCTCGGTGCCCACCGCGATCTCGGTCGTGGTCGTCATGCCCTCACCTCCGGGTGGCTGATCGCCAGGCTGAATGTCGCTTCGGCGACCGGTTCGCCGGTGAGTCGGGTGATGTCGGTGCGTTTGACCAGGAACTGCAGCGCGCCGCCCTTCTTGCTGTAGACGTCGGTGATCTTCGGCTGCAACATCAGCGTCTCGCCCGCGTAGGCCAGCGAGTGGTAGGTGAAGGACTGCTCACCGTGCAGAATGCGGCCGAGGTCGATGTCCAATTCGGCGAGAAAGGACAGCGATCCGGGGTCGTCTATTTCGAGACTGAAGAAGAAGGTCGGTGGCACCGGCAGATCCGGGTGCCCCGCCCGCCGTGCCGCCTCGATATCGCTGTAGACCGGGTCCCGCTGGCCGATCGCCTTCGCGAAAAACCGCAGCCTGCCGCGTTCGATCTCGGCCTCGATGGGCCGGAACGGCAGCGCCTTCGCCTTCTCGGGGTCGATGTGCATACCCACGCCGTTTCAGTGAGAGAAGTGGCTATCCACTAATTTGAAACGACGCTAGCGCACGCCATTTACTACGGCAATTCGCTATTCCTGTCGCGCAGTCGCCATGGCTCGCTCGGTCTCCCAGAAGGCGCGCATCGAGAGCAGCCGCCCCGCCTCGTCGACGCGGTACACCGCGACCAGGTCGGTGTCGACCCGGTAGCCGCCGGGCAGGTGGCTCGTGATGGTGGCGACGTTGGCGACCTCATCACCCGCGGCGTGCGAGTCGTGAACGACGAAGTCGAACCGCTCCACCGCCGCGATCGCGGTGTCCCAGAAGGCGGCCAGCCCGTCGGCTCCGCGATGCCCTTTGCCCTCCGGGTCGAAACCGGACGGTCCCACCGGGTCCTCGACCACGGCGTCGGGCGCGAACAGCTCCAGCCAGCCGTCCCTGTCGCCCGCGTCCGCCGCCCGCATCGACGCCAGCGCGGCCCGCCGCGCCGGTGGCTGCTCGGCGTTCTCGTCCCAGCACACCCTGACACTCACGCCGCGACCTCCGAAATCACCTCGTCGGCGAACTTCTTCACCGCGTCCACTTTGGCCGGGACCGGCGCGGCGAACGGCAGCCCCTCGAACACCCAGGGCATCACCACGGCGTCGGTCACGCCTGCCTCGGCCTGCTCCCGGTACCCGGACGGGCCGAACCGGTCGACACACACGGCTTGGAACTCGAATGGGTCGTCCGCCCGGCCGTACTCCGCGAGCAGCGCTCGCAGCTTCGCGATGGTGGTGCGCAGCTCGTCGATGGTCATCATCGCCGACGACCAGCCGTCGCCGTAGCGGGCCGCGCGGCGCAGCGCGGGCCCGGAGTGGCCGCCGACGTAGAACGGCATCCGCTCGCCCGGTGCCGGGCTCATCCGCAGCTTGCCGAAGTCGAAGAACTCGCCGTGATACTCGACCATCCCGCCGTCGAGGATCAGCCGCAGCACCTCGATCGCCTCGTCGGTGCGCTTGCCCCTGCGCTCGTACGGCACGCCGCACCAGGCGAACTCCTCCGGCGACCAGCCGACGCCGAGGCCGAGGCCGAACCGGTCGCCGGTCAGCGCGGCCACCGAGCCGAGCTGCCGCGCCAGCACCACCGGATGCCGCGAGCCCAGCTTGAGCACCGAGGTGTAGAACCGGATCTCGCTGGTCACGGCGGCCATCGACGTCGCCGCGATCAGGGGATCGACCCACGGCGTCTCGGCGTCCCAGAACCGCCGGCCGTTGGCGGTGTAGGGATAGTCGGCGGAGACCTCCTCGGAGTAGAACAACGAGTCGGGCAGCACGACCGAGGAGAACCCGTTCTGCTCGGCGGCCACGGCCAGCTCGGCGAGCTGATCGGGCGGGCTGAGCGCGACCGAGAGGCTGAACTTCATCGGCATGGCAAAACTATAACGTGTTCTAGTATCGTCTGGGAAGACGACCGAGGGAGACGCCATGGACGCCGACGCCATCACCAAGGCCGCCGAGCACCTGCTGGGCGCCTACGACACCGGCGTGCCGGTCGAGCCGATCATCACTGGCTTTCCCGACGCCGACCTCACCGACGCCTACCGCATCCAGCAGGAACAGGTGCGCCGCTGGGTCGAGGCGGGCGATCAGATCAAGGGCCACAAGGTCGGCCTGTCCTCGCAGGCCATGCAGCGTCAGATGGGTGTCCACCAGCCCGACTACGGCCACCTGCTGGCGAACATGTTCCACGCCGAGCACCTGCCGCTCGACGCCACCGGCTACCTGCAACCACGGATCGAGCCGGAGATCGCGTTCGTGCTGGGCCGGCCGCTCAGCGGGCCGGGCGTCACGGCCGCCGACGCGATGCGAGCGGTCGAGTTCGTCGTGCCCGCGCTGGAGATCGTGGACTCCCGGATCGCCGACTGGCGCATCTCGATCGTCGACACCATCGCCGACAACGCCTCGTCCGGCGGCGTGGTGCTCGGCAGCAAGCCGACCCGGATCACCGACGCCGACCTGCGCACCGCCGGGTGCTCCTTCCACATCAACGGCGAGCTGCGCGCCACCGGAGCGGGCGGCGCGGTGCTCGGTTCGCCGCTCAACGCGCTGGTCTGGCTGGCCAACACGGTGGGGCCGCTCGGCATCACGCTCGAACCGGGTCATGTCGTGCTGCCCGGCTCGATGACGCGCGCGGAACCGGTTGAACTTGGCGACAGTGTGGTGTCGGATATGGGAGAACTAGGCAGCGTCACCGCCGTCCTCGCGCGGTGACGACCTGACAGCACGAGGGAGCGGGATGAAGATCCACATCGACACCGACGTCTGCACCGGCCACGGCGTCTGCGAGGGACTGCGGCCCGACGTGTTCGAGGTGGGGGACGACGGCATCGTGCACCTGCTCACCGAGGAGTTCACCGAGGCGGACAGGGCAGACCTGGAGGACGCCGTCGACCAGTGCCCCACACAGGCGTTGCGGCTGGAAGGCTGACCGAGTGTCACGTCTTGTTGTCGTCGGCGCGTCGCTGGCGGGACTGCGGGCGGTCGAGTCGGCGCGGCGGGCCGGGTTCACCGGCGCGATCACGCTGCTCGGCGCGGAGGAGCATCTGCCCTACGACCGGCCGCCGCTGTCGAAGGAGTTCCTGACCGGGGACGACGCGCCCAAGCACTTCCGCACCGAGGACGCGCTGCGCACCGACCTCGACGTCGACCTGCGGCTCGGCACCCCGGCGACCGGCCTCGACCCCGAGCAGCGGGTGGTGCACGCGGGCGGCGACGCGGTGCCGTACACTGCGGCCGTGCTCGCCACCGGGACCGCAGCCCGGACATTGCCCGGGCTGCCCGCGCTCGCGGGGCTGCACACGCTGCGCACGCTGGACGACGCCCGCGCGCTGCGGACCGCGATCCTGCCCGGCAGCCGGGTGGTCATCGTCGGCGCCGGGTTCATCGGCTCGGAGCTGGCCTGTTCCGCCCGCCGCCGGGGTGCCGAGGTGACGCTGGTCGAGGCGGCTCCGGTGCCGTTCGCCGCGGCGGTCGGCGCGGAGCTGGCGCCCGCGGTCGCCGCCCTGCACACTCGCCACGGCACGGACCTGCGGTGCGGCGTGACGGTCACCGGCATCGACGGCGAGGACCGGGTGCGGGCGGTGCGGCTCGGCGACGGCACCGCGCTGTCCGCCGACATCGTGGTCGTCGGGGTGGGCGCGGCACCGGTCACCGGCTGGCTCGACGGGTCCGGGCTCAAGCTCGACAACGGCATCGTCTGTGACGAGACCCTGGCGAGCAGCGCTCCCGGCGTGTACGCGGCCGGCGACGTGGCGCGGTGGTTCAACCCGCTGTTCGGCGAGACCATGCGGTTGGAGCACTGGACGTCGGCGGCCGAGCAGGGCATTCTCGCCGCCCGCAACGCCATTGACCCGGCCGCGGCGACCCCGTGCACGCTGGTGCCGTATTTCTGGTCCGACCTCTACGACAGCCGGGTGCAGTTCGTGGGCTTGCCGACCTCCGACGAGGTGCGGGTGGTCGCGGGCGGTGCCGGCGAGGAGTCGCTGCTCGCGCTGTACCGCAGGGGCGACCGGCTCATTGGCGCGCTCGGCATCGAACAACGGCGGCCGGTGCTGCGCATGCGCGCTCTCATCGGCAAGCGGACGAGCTGGCAGGACGCCCTCGCCGCCGCGACGTCCTGAACGTCGAACTCAGCGGCTTGAACGCAGGACACAGCGGTCTGAACGTGGGACACGACGTCGTGTCCCACACCCACGCCGTCGTGTCCTGCGTTCCCGCCGTCGTGTCCTGCATTCCTGCCCCCGTGTTCTGCGTTCGCGGCGGCGTCAGCCGCCGAGTAGCGTCCTGACAAAACCGCGCAGCCAGGGGTCGCCCGGTGCGGGGTCGCGCTGCGAGTCGTGTTGCCGGGGCACCGGCACCGCCTGCGGCACGCCCCGGAACGGCGCGTTCTGGGCGCCGCGCACGGTGATCGGGCTGCCCGGCGGCTCGGCGCAGTAGGCGTTCTTGTTGGGCTCCACCTCGGACATATCGCTGGCAGGCCGCTGCCGGGTGCCCTCGTAGCCCCTGGTGCACGACGGCGGGGTGAAGTTGTTGAACACCAGCCCGAGCTGGCCGCGCCCGTCCTTCGACACGCTGCGCGCGAACGCCCCGATCACGGCGAAGTTCACCATCAGCTGCTTCGTCGAGTCGGTCCGTGGCTTGGCGACGTTGGCGGTGGTCAGCAGGTTCGCCAGCAGCGCGGCGGTGTCATTGCCCGAGACGTCGATGAAGTCGCTGACCTGGCGGGCGACCCCGGGGGTGCGGTCGATCACCGCGCGCAGGTCGGAGTCGGACTCGGCGAACTGCCGCGAGATCCTCTCCAGCCCGCCGGCGAACCGGGTCAGGTCGTCGGCGTGCCGCTGCTGAGTGTCGAGCACGGTGCGCCCCGATGACAACAACCGCCGCGTCGCGGGCAGGTACTTGCGCGCGGCGACGGTGTACGAATGCGCGCTGTCGAGCAGCAGTTGCAGGTCCTGGCCCGCGTCGGCGAACGCGTTGTATCCCTCGTCGACGACGGTGTTCAGCGAGTCGGGGTTGACGCTGCCGATGAGCCGCTCCACGTCGGCAAGCACCGTCTCCGGCGGCACCGGCGCGTCGGTGCGACCGGCCTCGATCACCGAGCCGTCGTGCAGGTACGGCCCGCTGGACCCGTCCGGGCGCAGGTCGAGGTACTGCTCGCCGACGGCGGAGCGGTTGGCGACTGTGGCGGTGGTGTCGGCGGGGATCGGCGGGGCGTCGTCCTCGATGTCCATCAGGACGTCGACACCGGTCTTGGTCAGCCGCAGCGTGGTCACCCTACCGACGCTGACGCCCCGATACGTCACCTCGGAGCCACGGAAGATGCCGCCGGAGTCGGTCAGCTCGGCGGTGACGACGTAGCCACGCGGGCCGAACAGCCGGTCGAGCCCGGCGTACTTGCCGCCGACGACGACCACCGACAGCACCGCGATCAGCCCGAACGCAAGCAATTTGATCCGGGTCGGCCAGGTCAGCATCACGAGCCTCCCAGCAGCGAACCGAGCAACGACCCCGAGGTCGATGGACCCGCGGGCAGCGCGGGCAGTGCGGGCAGCTCAGGGGGTTCCGGCGTCGCGGGCAGCGGCAACGGCGGACTGTCGCCTGCCCCCGGCAGCTCCGGAATCGGGCTCTGTCCCGAGTCGCGCATGTTGTTGACCAGCTGGGTCAGGTTCATGTCGAACACGACGTCGACGTTGGCGTAGTCGCCCTTCATCGTCTTGCCCGCGTTCCACGGCAACGGGTACGTCGGCAGGATCTTGAGCGCCGTGGTGAGGTCGTGCCCCGAGTCGGCGAGCTTGCGCAACGTCGGTTCCAGCGCCCGCAGGTTGGCGACGAGCTGTTCCCGGCTCTTGCCGATGGTGTCGACGCTGACGTCGGACAGCGTGCGCAGCGCGGTCAGCATCCTGACGATCTGGTCGCGCTGCCGGGCGACGACCCGGATGCCAGGCGCGAGGTGGTCCAGCCCCTCGACCAGGTGCCGCCGCTCCCGCACCAACGTGCGCGACAGCCCGCCGAGCCCGTCGATGGCCTTCGTGATCTGCGCCTTCTGCGCGTCCAGCTCGGTGACGAGGTGGTCCATCCGTGACAGCAGCGCCTTGATCTCGGCCTCGTTGCCCTCGAACGCGTTGTTCAGCTCCGACGCGATGGTGTGCAGCTGCTCGACCCCGCCGCCGGAGAGCAGCATCGACAGCGCGCCCAAGACCTCCTCGATCTCGGCGTGCCTGCTGGTCCGGGCGAGCGGGATGTGGTCGCCGTCGCTGAGCCTGCCGACCGGCTCGACACCTGCCGGTGGCCGCAGGTCGACGAACTTCTCACCGAGCAGGCTGGACTGGCGCAGCTCGGCGACGGCGTTGGCGGGCAGGTCGACGTCGCCGTTGATGACGAGGTCCACGATCGCGGACCGGGTGTCGGGCGCCAGCCGCACCCGCTCGACCCGGCCGACCTCGACGTCGTTGACCTTCACGCTGGCCTGCGGCACCAGGTCGAGCACGTCGGAGAACTCCACCGTGACGCGGTAGGGACGCTCGCCGAGGTCGGCGCCGCCGGGCAGCGGCGCGTTGTAGAGGCCGGAGAACCCGCCGGCACCGCACCCGGTGAGCAGCAGCACCAGCACCAGCAGCAGCGCGCCCCGCATCAGCGGTCACCTCCCGACGCGCGTTGCATCGCCTCGAGCACCGGCATCGGCAGCGGCGGCAGCTCGCCCTTCTGCAGCGAGTACAGCACCTGCGACACGCTCGGCAGGTCGAGCGTCCCGTCCACCGCGGGCGCGACCTTCTTGCAGGTGCGCGCGAGCGTGTCCGGGATCTCGCGCGGGGTGCTCGCGGTGAGCAGGCGGCACACCATCAGCACCGGCGGGTAGGTGAGCTCGTTGAGGTTTCCCCGGATCGCGATCGTGCCGGACGCCGCGTCGTAGGCGTTGATGAAGTTGTTCATGCCGGTCGGTGCCACGTCGAGGATCTCGGCGAGCTGCGCCCGGCGTTCGACCAGCACTCTGCTGACCTTGGCCAGTTTGTCCACATTGGAGGAAAGCAGTTGCCGGTTCTGCTTGACGAATCCACGGACGTCGGTCAGCGCGCTGGCCAGGGTGGACAGTGCCGAGTCGACCTTGCCCGACTCGCGCGCCATGAACTGGCTGACGTCGGCGACCCGGGTGAACAGCTCGTTGACCTGCCGGTCGCTCTTGGCGAGCATCGTGGTGAACTCGCCCAGGTGCTTGACGGTGCCGAACAGGTCGTCCTTGCTGCCGTTGAGCGTCGCCGACAGCCGGGCGAGCTGCGAGACGGTGTTGTTCAGGTTCGTGCCGTTGCCGTCCATGGTGACCGCGAGCCGATCGAGCACCCTGCTGAGCGAGCCGTCGGCGTTGGCGCCGTCGGGGCCGAGCGCGACCGCGACCTTGTCCAGGCTGCCGAACAGCTCGTCCAGCTCGACCGGCGCCGCGGTGCGCTCGCGGGTGATCACCGCGCCGGAGGGCATCTCCGGACCGCCCCGGTAGACCGGGGTCAGCTGCACGTACCGGTCGCTGACCAGGCTGGGCGCCACGATCACGGCGCCCGCGTCGACGGGGATGTCCACATCGGATTCCACCGACATCGCGACCCGCACCTTGTCGCCCGCGGGCACCACATCGGTGATGGTGCCGACCTCGACGCCGAGCACCCGCACCGACGAGTCCGGGTACAGCCCGACGGCGCGGTCGAAGTACGCGGTCAGCTCGGTGTCGCCGGTGGTCCGGGTCACGGCCCACAGCCCGCCGGTGAGCAGCAGCACGATGACGGCGGCCAGCGCGAGCCACATGGCGGTGGTGCGGGCGGCGCGGGTGTCGGTGGCCATCAGTTGCCCTCGATCCCCTGGTCGGGTGCGGACACCGGCCGTTCACAGCCCTGCGGGTTGATCGTCAGCGACCCCGCCGACGTGGTCGGTGGCAGGAATCCGCAGAGGTAGCCCTCGAACCAGCGGCCGTTGCCGGTGGCGTTGGCGCCGAGCCGGGTGAACGGCGCGAGCAGTTCGAGGCTGCGGTCGATGTTGGCGACGTTGCGGTGCAGCACGCCGGTGACGACGTCGAGCTTGCGCAGCGCCGGGGTGAGCCGTGCCCGGTTGTCGGCGACCATGCCGGAGAGCTGCTCGGCGACCGCCTGCGTGCCGGTGAGCAGGTTGTCGATCGCCCGCTTGCGTGCCTGCAGCTCGCCGAGCAACGCGCTGCCGTCGTGGATCACCTTGCGGAGCCGGTCGTTGCGACTCGCCACCAGCTTCGACACCCGGTGGGTGTTGTCGAGCAGCCGGGCGAGCTCGTCGTCGCGTTCGGCCACCGTCTTCGACAGCGCCGACAGCCCTTGCAGCGCACCGTCGATGTGTTCGGGCGCGCCGGCGAGCGCTCCGGAGATCGCGTCGAAACTGCCCGCGAGCTGTTTGGTGTCCACATCGGACATGGTGGTGCCGAGCTGGTTGAACGCGTCCTGCACCTGGAACGGCGTCGTGGTGCGGCGCAACGGGATCGGCCGGCCCGGGTCGAGGGTGCCGCCGCCACGCGGCACCAGCGCGAGGTACTTCTCGCCGAGCAACGTCTTGATCTGGATGGACGCGGCGGTCTGGTCGCCGAGCCGGGGCAGCTCGCCCTCGGCGGGTCCGTCGAGCACGAACTCGACGCGCACCCTGGTGCCGTCGAGCTCGACCGAGCTGATCTTGCCAGCTCGCACCCCGGCGATCTGCACCTCGTTGTCCGGCATCAGTCCCGCCGACTCCGCGAAGTAGGCGGCGTGGGTGGTGCCGCCGCCGATGATCGGCAGCCGGTCGGCGTTGAGCGCCGCCAGCACCGACGTCACCAGCACCAGCACGGTGACCGCGCCGACGAGGGCCTGGTTGCGTTCCGCCAGCGGCTTCATGCGGCCTCCTCGTCGCGCGCGGCAAGCCGCGCCAGCGCCCCGACGTCGGCAAGCATGGCGTCTGATGATTCGGACCTGCGAGCAGTCCTCATGGCCCACACCTCTTCGGCCGTTCCGAACCGGGCGCGGGCGTCACTGGGACGGTGATGTTGAGGGAGCCGATGCCGACCCTGCCGGAGACGTCGCAGAGGAAGTAGTTGTACCAGCCGCCGTAGCTGATCACCCTGACGTACTTCTTCAGGTTCCTCGGCAGCCGATAGAGGATCTTGTCGAGCACCGGCGCGTCCCGCGACAGCGTGCCCGCCAGACGGTCCAGGGCGCGCACGTCCTTGCGCAGCGGCGGCCGGGCGTCGGCGACCAGGCCGGCGACGCTGCCGGTGAGCGAGCCGAGCGCCTGGGTCGCCTCCCCGATCGGCTTGCGCTTCGCCGCGAGGCCGCTGATCAGCCGCTGCATCGCGTCGATCAGCTCGCCCGCCTGCTTGTCGCGGTGGTTGATGGTGCCGAGCACCTGGTTGAGGTTGCCGACGACCTCGCCGATCACCTTGTCCCGGCTGGCGATCGTCGACGTCAGCGACGCAGTGTGCCGCAGCAGGCTGCTGATCGTGCCGCCCTCCCCCTGGAACACCTGGATGATCTCGTAGGAGAGCTGGTTGACCTGCTTCGGGTCGAGCGCGGTGAACAGCGGCTTGAAGCCGTTGAACAGCACGGTCAGGTTCAGCGCCGGGGTGGTGCGGCCGACGCCGATGACGTCGCCTGGGCGCAACGGCTCGGCCGACGGCGTCTGGGTGCCGAGCGCGAGGTAGCGCTGCCCGATGACGTTGCGGTACTTCACCAGCGCCGTCGTCGTCGACGGCAGCCGGTACGACTCGCCGACGTCGAAGTGCACCGTGGCTACCGCGTCCTGGCCGATCTCGATCGTGTCCACCTGCCCGACCTTGACGCCGGCGATCCGCACGTCGTCGCCCTCGGTGAGTCCGGAGACGTCGGTGAAGCGGGCGGCGTAGGCGGCCGTGTCGCCGAAGTTGGTGTTGGAGATGGTCGCGGCGAGCACGCCGGTGAGCAGGATGGTCACCACCGCGAAGGCGATCAGCTTGAGCAGCGAGGGGAGCGTCGACCTCATCGCAGCTCCACCTCCGTTCCCCGGTACAGCGGGCCGACCAGCAATCCGCCCCAGCCGGGCACGTCGGCCGGATCGACGCCGTGCCCGGCGGCGAACAGCAGCGACAACAGCTCGGCCTCGGCAGGCGATCCGGCCAGCGCGGCCGCCGCCGAACCGCCGCCCGAGCTCTGGTAGTCGTTGTACTGCACGGATCCGTCCGGATTGGACGGTGGCGCCGGTTTCGTCGACCCGTCCTTGATCGGGCCGTCCGGCGGGTACTGCGGCCAGTGACCCGGCTGCGGCACCGGCTGGTAGCAGCGCGGCCCTCGGTTGTCGTTGTAGCGGGGTTCGTCGACGCCCGGCCGGTAGGTGCCCCTGCTCTGCGTGATCTCGATCTTGACGCGGCTCACGGCGGGGTGCGCGCTCCCCTTGCCGAAGGCCAGCTCCGCGTTGTGGAGCTGGATGGCGAACTGCCGCATCATGCACGGGTACTGCGGCGCGTAGCGGGCGAGCACGTCGAGAGTGGCCTGCGCGTTCGCGGACAGCCGGATCAGGTTGGCCTTGTTGGCCGACAGGAACCCGGCCAGGTTCGCCGACGCCCCGGTCACCGAGGCGTACAGCGACCGCAGCTCGCCCTGCTTGGCCGCCAGCGTCCGGCTGGTCTTGCTCAGATGCGACACGGCTTGCAGCGCGTCCGGCAGCGCGTCGGAGTAGTTGCGGGCGACCTTGGCGAAGGACGCGATGTCGGCCTTGAGGTCGGGCAGCGAGGGGTTGAACTCGCGGAGCAGCCGCGACAGTTGGGCCAGCGTGTCGCCGAGCTGCTCGCCCCGCCCGTCGAGCGCGGTCGCGATCGCGTTGAGCGAGCTGGACAGCTTCTGCGGCTCGACGGCGTGCAGCAACGGCATCAGGCCGTCGAGCACCCGCTCCAGCTCGATCGCGTTGCGCGAGCGGTCCTGGCTGATGACGTCGCCCGAGGCGAGGTGCGCCGGGCTGGGGTGTTCGGGTGCCCGCAGGTCGACGTAGCGCTCGCCGAACAGCGTCTTGGGCAGCAGCCGCGCGGTGACATCGGCGGGAATGACGTCGATCGTCGCGGGATTGAGCGCCAGTTCGAGGTTCGCGCCGTGCCCGGCCGACGAGATCGAGTCCACCTCGCCGACGGTCATGCCCCTGATCTTGACGTCGGCGCCCGGCCGCATCTGGTTGCCCGCGAACTCGGTCCGCAGCGTCACCATCGCGGGGTCGGAGAACGCCTTGTTGTAGATGCCGATCGTGCCCGCGATGAACAGCCCGGCCAGCAGCACGAACACCAGGCCGAGGGCCTGGTACTTGAACCGGGCGAGCAGGGCGGCGCGCTGCGGGCTGCGGCTCATCCGGCGATCCTCACCGTCGTCGTCGAGCCCCAGATGGCCAGGCTGAGGAAGAAGTCGAGCACCGCGATCAGCACGATCGAGGTGCGCACCGCCTTGCCGACCGCGACACCGACCCCGGCGGGCCCGCCGCGCGCGGTGAACCCGAAATAGCAGTGCGTCATGATCACCACGAAGGCGAAGACCATCACCTTGGCGAAGGAGTACAGCACGTCCTGCGGCGGCAGGAACATCGTGAAGTAGTGGTCGTAGGTGCCCGCCGACTGGCCGTATACCCAGATGGTGATCTGCCGCGAGGCCAGGTACGACGACAGCAGGCCGACCGCGTACAGCGGGATCACCGCGCCGACCCCGGCCAGCACCCTGGTGGTGACCAGGTACGGCAGGCTCGGCACGGCCATGACCTCGAGCGCGTCGATCTCGTCGGAGATGCGCATCGCGCCGAGCTGTGCGGTGAAGCCGCAGCCGACGGTCGCCGACAGCGCGAGCCCGGCCGACAGCGGCGCGACCTCGCGGGTGTTGAAGTAGGCGGAGATGAAGCCGGTCAGCGCCGCCGTGCCGAGCTGGTTCAGCGAGGAGTAACCCTGCAACCCGACGATCATGCCGGTGAACAGCGTCATCCCGATCATCACGCCGAGCGTGCCGCCGATGATCGCCAGTGCCCCGGTGCCGAAGCAGACCTCGGTCAGGATCCGCAGCGACTCCTTGCTGTAGCGGCGCACCGTCCTCGGCACCGTGACCAGGATGCGCAGGCAGAACGCGAGCTGCTCACCGAAGCCCTCGAACACCTGGCCCGGTCGGGCGAGGTAGTCGAGCGTGCGGTCGCCTAGCTCGGCCCATTCCTCGCGCGTCGTCTCCTTCACCGCCGTCATGGGTCACAACGCCTTCGGTGGGACGACTTGCAGGTAGATCGCCGTGATGACGACGTTGATCAGGAACAGCAGCAGGAACGAGATCACCACGGCCTGGTTGACGGCGTCGCCGACGCCCTTCGGCCCGCCTGCCGGGTTCAGCCCCCGGTAGGCGGCGACGATGCCGGCCACGAAGCCATACAACACCGCCTTGAACTCGCTGATCCACAGGTCGGGCAGCTGCGCGAGCGCGTTGAAGCTCGCCAGGTAGGCGCCGGGCGTGCCGCCCTGCATGACGACGTTGAAGAAGTAGCCGCCGAGCACGCCGACCACGCTGACCAGGCCGTTGAGCAGCACCGCGACGGTCATCGCCGCCAGCACCCTCGGCACGATCAGCCGCTGGATCGGGTTGACGCCGAGCACCCGCATGGCGTCGATCTCCTCGCGGATCTGCCGCGCGCCGATGTCGGCGCAGACCGCGCTGCCACCGGCGCCGGCGACGAGCAGCGCGGTGATCAGCGGGCTGGCCTGCTGCACCAGCGCGAGCGCGCTCGCGGCGCCGGTGAACGACTGCGCGCCGATCTGCTGGGTCAGCGAGCCGAGCTGCAGCGCGATCACCGCGCCGAACGGGATCGCGACGAGCGCGGTCGGCAGGATGGTCACGCTGGCGAAGAACCAGCTCTGCTCGATGTACTCCCGCAGCTGGAAGGGCCGGCGCGGCAGCGACCGTAGCACCTGCCACGCCAGCGTCGTCATCCGGCCGATCTGCGTGAGCGCACCGGTGCCTGGGATCGTGACGCCCGCTGAGCGCTGAGTCATCGGGGGTTCCCTTGTTCGTGAAGAATCCCGGCTTCAGCCGTGACGGGGAAACGAAGATCCTGGATGCGTCGCGCGTCGGCGAAACGTCCACAACGCAACTGTGTAGTGTGTAATCCGTGTCGAGGGCGCTGGTGAAGCGAGCATACAAGTACCGCTTCTACCCCACCGAACAACAGCGGCACGAGTTGCTGCGCACGTTCGGCTGCGTACGCCTCGTCTACAACAAGGCCCTGGATGCCCGCACCGCTGCGTGGTACACCGAGCAACGCCGGGTGAGCTACGTACAGGCGTCGGCAATGCTCACCGAGTGGAAGAATACCGACGAACTGGCGTTCCTCTCCGAGGTGTCGTCGGTACCGTTGCAGCAGTGCCTCCGGCACCTGCAACGCGCCTTCACGAACTTCTTCGACAATCGCGCGAACTACCCTCGGTTCAAGTCTCGCAAGAAGTCCCGGGCGTCGGCCGAGTACACGCGCTCGGCATTCACGTGGCGCGACGGCAATGTGACGCTGGCGAAGATGTCTGAGCCTCTGAACATCGTATGGTCTCGCCCGCTCCCGGAGGGAGCGAGACCATCCACGGTCACGGTATCTTGTGACGCGGCAAGACGTTGGTTCGTATCGATCCTGGTGAAAACCACTGTAGACCACCACCCTCGGTCCACGGCCGCTGTGGGTGTTGACGCCGGAATCGAGTCGTTGATGACTCTGTCCACGGGCGAGAAGATCACCAACCCTCGACACGAACGGCGGGACCGGGAACGTCTCGTGAAGGCGCAACGCGAGCTTGCTCGTAAGCGGAAGGGGTCGGCTAACCGCGCCAAGGCCCGACTGAATGTTGCCCGGATTTACGCGAAGATCACAGACCGCAGACGGGACTACCTGCACAAGATCACCACGCGACTCGTTCGTGAGAACCAAACGATCGTGATCGAGGACTTGAACGTATCCGGCATGGTGAAAAACGGGAACCTCGCGCGAGCGATCTCCGACGCATCGTGGACACAGTTGCGGTTGATGTTGGAGTACAAAGCATCCTGGTACGGGCGTGAGGTAATCGTTGTCGATCGGTGGTTCCCATCCTCCAAAATGTGTTCGGAGTGTGGGACCTTGGTCGACACGGTTCCGTTGGATGTTCGGGAGTGGACGTGCCGGTGTGGCACTAGCCATGATCGTGACGTGAACGCCGCTAAGAACATTGTGGCCGCTGGACTGGCGGTTGCTGCCTGTGGAGGCAGTGCAAGACCAACCCGACGTGAGTCGGTGAGGCAACTGTCGATGAAGCAGGAAACCCAACCCGTGAGGGTTGGAATCCCCCGCCTTTAGGCGTGGGGAGGAAGTCAACGATTACCTCCTGGCACACACACACGTGGGGCTCGCGTCCTATAGCTTCAGGGCGTGGGTCGCGGTGGCGCCGCCGTCGGCGACGAACTCGGCGCCGGTGCAGTAGGAACTCTCGTCGCTGGCGAGGAAGACCACCACCTCGGCGATCTCGCCGGGCTGGCCGAGCCTGCCGAGCGCGACCTTCTTGCCGATGCCGCTGGTGTCGACGTCGGGTCCGCCCACGGCGTCGTGGACCATGGTCGTGTCGATCATGCCGGGGTGCACCGAGTTGACCCGGATGCCGTGTTCGCCGAGCTCGAGCGCGGCGGACTTGGTCATGCCGCGGATGGCGAACTTGCTGGCCGTGTACGAGATGACGTACGGCAGCCCGCCGATACCTTCCACCGACGAGATGTTCACGATGGCGCCACCTCCGGCCGCTCGCATCGGTTCTACCGCGGAGCGTAATCCGAGAAATGTTCCGATCTGGTTAACTCCGACTACTCGCTGGTAATCGTCGAGCGTGGTCTCCTCCAATCGCGCGAAGTGCAGCACACCGGCGTTGTTGACGAGGACGTTGAGTGTGCCGAACTCCGCGACGGTCCGCTCGACGGCCGCCGCCCATTCGGCCTCATCGGTGACGTCCAGCCGCTGGTAGCGCGCGGCGTCGCCCAGCTCGTCCGCGAGCTGCTTGCCCTCGGTGTCGAGGATGTCGGCGATGACGACCTTCGCGCCCTCCTCGACGAAGCGTCGTGCCGCCGAGGCGCCCTGTCCCCGGGCCGCCCCGGTGATGAGCGCGACCTTGCCCGCCAGTCGATCCATGATCTGCCGTCTCCTCACGTGGATTTGTCGATACAACGATGTGACACGCCGCGAATCACGGCAGCGACGCGAGCTCGGCGGCCGCGAAGACGTCGGCGGGGTCGCGGCCGTGGAAGTAGCCGCCGACCGACTCGGCCAGCTCCTCGACGCTCCAGTGCTCACCCTCGGTGTCGAACCGCTGCCGCACGGTGGGCGGCGCGAGCAGCGCCACCATCCCGCTGTGCACGACGAAGACCTGACCGGTGATCCGCTCGGCGGCGGGCGAGGCCAAGAAGGCGACCAGCGGGGCGACGTGGTCGACCGAGAGCGGGTCGGTGCTGCCCTCCGGCGGCGGCTCGAAGACGTCCGCGGTCATGGCGGTGCGAGCGCGCGGGCAGATCGCGTTGGCGCGCACGCCGTAGCGGGACGTCCCCCTGGCGGTGGCGACGGTCAGCGCCGCGATGCCGCCCTTCGCGGCGGCGTAGTTGGGCTGACCGGCGGCGCCGAACAGGAACGCCTCGGACGCGGTGTTGATGATGCTGCCGTAGACCGGCGCGCCCTCGGCCTTGGACTTGTCACGCCAGTAGGCGGCGGCGTTGCGGGAGAGCAGGAAGTGGCCCCGCAGGTGCACCCGGATGACCTCATCCCACTCCTCGTCGCTCATCGTGAACAGCATCCGGTCGCGGACCAGCCCGGCGTTGTTGACCAGGACGTCGAGCCCGCCGAACCGCTCGACGGCGGTGGCGAGTAGCGCGTCGGCGGTGGCGCGCTCGCCGACATCGCCGGTGACGAGCGCCGCCTTGCCGCCCGCCGCCTCGATCTCGTCGATGACCTCGGCCGCCGTCTCGCTGACGTCGTTGACGACGACACTGGCGCCCGCCGCCGCCAGTGCCAGCGCCTCGGCCCTGCCGAGACCGGCACCCGCGCCGGTGACGATGGCGACCTTGTCCGCAAGACTCGTTTCCCGCACTGAGCCGTCCTTCGCGAGCCGGGGATTCCCTCTAGAACGTGTTCTCGACTACACTAGAACGTGTTCTCGTTTTTCACAAGGAACCACGCCGGAGGCAGCGGATGAGAGTCAGCTTCACCGAAGGGCAGCAGCGACTGCGCGAGCAGCTCCGTGACTACTTCGCGAGGCTGATGACCCCCGAGCGGCGCGAGGGGCTCAAGACCGGTGGCGGCGAGTACGGCGATGGCGCCGCCTACAAGGAGATCGTGCGGCAGCTCGGCGCCGACGGCTGGCTCGCGATCGGCTGGCCGGAGCGCTACGGCGGGCATGACCGGCCGATGCTGGACCAGTTGATCTTCACCGACGAGGCGGCGACGGCCGGGGTGCCGGTGCCGTTCCTGACCATCAACACCGTCGGGCCGACGATCATGCGCTACGGCACCGAGGAGCAGCGGGAGTTCTACCTGCCCCGGATCGCGCGCGGCGAGCTGCACTTCGCCATCGGCTACTCCGAGCCGGAGGCGGGCACCGACCTCGCCTCGTTGCGCACCAAGGCCATTCGCGACGGTGACGACTACGTCGTGAACGGGCAGAAGATGTGGACCAGCCTGATCGAGTACGCCGACTACGTCTGGCTGGCGGCCCGCACCGATCCGGACGCGACCAAGCACAAGGGACTGTCCATTCTGATCGTGCCGACCGGCGCGGACGGCTTCTCCTGGACCAAAGTGCACACCGTCGCCGGAGCCGGCACGAGCGCGACCTACTACTCCGACCTCCGGGTGCCGACCTCGGCGCTGGTCGGCGAGGAACACAAAGGGTGGCCGCTGATCACCAACCAGCTCAACCACGAACGCGTCGCGCTCACCTCGGCGGCGCCGCTGCAGGAGTCGCTGCGGCAGGTGCGGGAGTGGGCGCAACGCACCAAGCAGCCGGACGGCTCCCGGGTGATCGACGCCGAGTGGGTGCGGCTGCACCTGGCGCGGGTGCACGCCAAGACCGAGTACCTCAAGCTGCGCAACTGGCGCATCGCCTGGGCCGCCGACACCGGCGACCTCGCCCCGGCGGAGGCGTCGGCGACCAAGGTGTTCGGCACCGAGTTCGCCACCGAGGGGTACCGGCTGTTGCTCGAGGTGCTCGGCACCGGCGGCGTCGTCAGGGAGGACTCCCCCGGCGCGCTGCTGCACGGCCGCATCGAACGGCTGCACCGGTCCTCGCTGATCCTGACGTTCGGCGGCGGCACCAACGAGGTGCAGCGCGACATCATCGCCGCGACCGCTCTCGGCCAGCCCGTCTCCCGGTAAGGACACTCCATGGACTTCAGCTACACCGAAGCGCAACACGACCTCGCCGGCCTCGCCCGGCGCATCCTCACCGACTGGGTCGAGCGGCATCCCGGCCGCGAGCTCGGCGGTTTCGATCCCGAGCTGTGGCGGTCGATGGCCACGGCAGGGCTGCTGGACGCCGCGCTGCCCGCCGAGGCCGGTGGCGGCGGGTTCGGCCTGCTGGAACAGTGCAGCGTGCTGATCGAGATCGGCCGGACGGTGGCGCCGGTGCCGTACCTGGCGAGCGTGACCGCGACGGCGTCGGCACTGGCGCGGTTCGGCACGCCCAGCCACGTGGAGCGCTGGGTGCTGCCGGTCAGCCGGGGCGAGGCCGCCCTGGCGGTCGCGCTCGCCGATGAGGGCGCGCCCGCGCCGTTCACCGGACAACGCTCCCGCGACGGCTGGCAGGTGTCGGGCACGCAGACCGCCGTGCTGGACGGCGCGCACGCGGCCGGGTTCCTGTGCGAGGTGGCGACCGACGAGGGTGACGTGCTGGTCGTCGTGCCCGCCGAGGCGCCGGGCGTCACGGTGTCGGCGCAGCGCACCGTCGACGGCGACGACGCGGCGCTGGTCGAGCTGCACGAAGTCGCCGTCGCGACGGATGACGTGCTCGGCTCCGGCGCGGCGACGCTGACCCGGCAGCACGCGACCGTCGGGCTGTGCGCGTTGCAACTCGGCGTCGTCGAGCGGGCACTGGAGCTGACGGCCGAGTACGCCCGCGAGCGGGAGCAGTTCGACAAGCCGATCGGGTCGTTCCAGGCGGTCAGGCAGCGGCTGGCGGACGCCTACATCGACGTCGAGGCGGTGCGGCTGACGCTGTGGCAGGCGGCATGGCGACTGAGCGAGGGGCTGCCCGCCGGTGAGGAGGTCGCAACCGCGAAGTTCTGGGCAGCCGACGCCGGGCACCGGGTGGCGCACACCGCGGTGCACCTGCACGGCGGCGTCGGCATCGACACCGACTCCCCGACACATCGCTACTTCGCGGCGGCCAAGCGGGCAGAGTTCGCGCTGGGCGGCGCGACGTCCCAACTGCGTGCGCTCGGCACTTTGCTCGCGACGGAACAGGCATGACCCACTACCTTCGGATCGAGGTCACAGCATGACGGAAGCGGACTACGTCGTCGTCGGCGCCGGCAGCGCGGGGTGCGCGGTGGCGAGCAGGCTCGCCGAGCGCGGCGCGAGCGTGGTGCTGATCGAGGCGGGGAGGCCGGACACCAGCCGGTTCGTCCGGGTGCCGGGCATGATCGCGCCGATGCACAGCGTGCCGCAGCTCAAGAAACGGTTCGACTGGGGCTTCGCCACCGTGCCGCAGAAGCACGCGGCGGAACGCGAGATTCCGAGCACGCGGGGCAAGGTGCTGGGCGGGTCGAGCTCGGTGAACGGGATGCTGTTCGTGCGCGGCAACCGCGCCGACTACGACGGCTGGGCCGCGGAGGGCTGTGACGGCTGGGGCTATGAGGACGTGCTGCCCAGCTTCAAGCGGATGGAGGATTGGGAGGGCGGCGCCAGCGAGCTGCGCGGGGCGGGCGGGCCGATCAAGGTCACTCGGCAACGCGACCTGACCACGGCGTCGGCGGCGTTCATCGAGTCGCTCAGCGACACCCTCGGCGTGCCGACGGTCGACGACTACAACGGCGCCGAGCAGGAGGGCGCGAGCATCTTCCAGGAGAGTGCGAGCGACGGTCTGCGTTACAGCGCCTCGCGTGGGTACCTGAACGGTGGTTCCGGCGTGCGGGTGCTGACCAGGGCGCAGGTGCTGCGGCTGACGTTCCGGGGTGACCGGGTGACCGGCGTCGAGGTGGCGGAGAAGTCTGGCACGCGGGTGATCACGGCAGCGCGGGAGGTGGTGCTGGCGGCCGGGGTGTTCGGCTCGCCGCAGCTACTGCTGCTGTCGGGCATCGGGCCGGCGGGGCAGTTGCGCGAGCTTGGCATCACGGTGCGCGCGGACCTGCCGGTCGGCAAGAACCTGCACGACCATCTGTTCGTGCCGATGACGTTCCTGATGCCCTCGGCGAAGCACCGGGGCACGGCACTGCACTTCGCGTCTGGTGTATTGACCGAAATGCTCCGGGGCGACTCGTGGTTCGGCCGGACGGTGTTCGAGGCAGTCGGGTTCGTGCGGTCGTCCCGGGCGACGGACCGGCCGGATCTACAGTTCCACACCCTGCCGTGGTCGTATCCGGTGCCGAACCAGGACGCGCCGGTGATCCACCGGCCGGACAAGCGGCCCGCGTTGACGGTGCTGCCGACGTTGATCTACCCGCAGAGCCGAGGTGAGCTACGGCTGGCGTCGGCTGATCCGACGGCTGCGCCGTTGATCGACCCGGCCTACCTCGCCGAGCCGGCTGACGCCGACATGCTGGTGGAGGGGATCGCGATGACTCGCGAGATCATGGCGAACCGGCTCATCGCGGGCGAGGTGCGCGGCGAGTTCAGCCCCGGCGCGGGGTTTCTCGACGAGACGGCGCTGCGGCGCGAGCTGCCGAACCGGGTGCACAGCGTCTATCACCCAGTGGGTACGTGCCGGATGGGCACCGACGAGCGCGCCGTGGTCGACCCCGAACTGCGGGTGCGCGGGATCGAGGGCCTGCGGGTCGCGGACGCCTCGATCATGCCCACCGTCACCGGCGGCAACACCAACGCCCCCGCCATGATGATCGGCGAACGCTGCGCGGAGCTGATGACGCGGTAGGTAGCCGACGCGAACTTGTTAGTGCCCAGGAATACAGTTCATGCCGCCATAAGACACGGCATGTCCGTGTCTGACGGACGCCGTCGCAACAGGAGGGCCGCGCGGGCGACTCTTACGCGTTCGGCGTCACTAGCGGCGGGCGCCGGGTGTCGTCGTGGTTGCCTGGAACAAGTTGAACGGAATGGTTCGGCCGATTACAGCGTGAGAGCAGCGATGAGTGACGATCGTGCGGACGGGAAAGCACCCGACAAGATGACCGAGGCCGAGCTCGCGGAGTATTGTTACGCACACCGTGATGACCCGAACATGGTCGGCGACGTGGTGGCGTACAACCCGCCACGAGGTGCGCGCGTGGCGATTCGGCTCATGTTCGACGAGGAGCGTCGAATCCGCGAGACCGCCGACGCTGCTGGGATGACTATGTCCGCATTTCTGCGTCAAGCCGCGCTCAGCGCGGCGGTAGGCCAGGTCATCGACATCGAGCGCCTACGCCGTGATGTCGATGAGGCACGCTCCCGCCTCGATGACGCTTGGCAGGCGCTCGCATAGTCTGCCCCCATCACCAACATTCCGGTGTGTCGCCGCGGGGGCGGTCCACTGGCCGCCGGTGCCGTGCATGTAGAACATGCACCGCGAGTCGACCGGGCCTTGCGGTGTGAACGTCATGGGCGTGGTGAGACCGCCGAGCCGTTCGCTCCGCACCTTGCGCAACTCCGTGATGATGGACGACCGGCTGATGTCGTCACCGGCCGCAGTCGCGGCCAGCTCGAACAGCTTGCCCGACGCCCAGCCCTGCGCCGCCGCCGGCCCCGGCGCCGAACCATCGCCATAACGCTGCCACGCCCCGGCGAACTCGTTGTAGGCCGGAGTGGACAATCCCGCGAACGGGAACACCGACATTCCCAGCAAGATGTCGCTCAACCCTGGCTTGCCGACCGCACTCGCCCGCATGGTCGACGAGATCTGCAGGTACTGCGGATCGTAGTTCTGCCGGTGACACGATGACGCCACCCGCTCCACTGTGCCCGGATCACCGACCACCATCAGCAGCTCGACCCCAGCATTGCGCGCCTGGATACACTCGGCCGTGTAGTCCGCCTGGAACACCGAGATCCTGGCCCGGTACTGCGGATCGAGCCCAGCGCGCTCGGCGCCGCCCTTGTCGAACAGCTCCCTCTCGACGAACGTGCATGACTGCGTCTCACTACAGAACAGCCCGCCGAACTTGTCACTCTTACCGTACTTCGCACCGATCACGGCAGTCCCGTAGATCTGCTCCGGCGACGCGGGGCACTGCCGGAACAGCACCGGGCTCTGTGTCCACTCAGGACCGCAACTACCGCCGACTACCGGGACCTGCTTCTGCTCGACGTAACCGCGCCAGGAGTTCAGCGTCTCCACCACGGTCATCGCGGCCACGACCGCGACCGCGTTGTACTGCTCGACGAGCTGCTTCATCAAACTCCGCGCCTTGGACGCGTCACCGCCGTCGTCCATGACGATGACCTTGACCGGACGGCCGTTGATGCCACCGTGCGCGTTGACGTCCGCGCCCCACGCCTGGAGCGCCCGAGCGCCCTGCGCGAGCGCGGCGCCGCCCGGCCCGGAGTATGCCCCGACGGTGCCGACGACGATCGGCTCGCCGCTTGCCGCTCCACGCTGACCTCCGGTGGCGCCGACGCCCGACCCGGCGCTGCCGGCGGGGCCAGCCGCCTGCCCGGCCGGTCCCGCGCCTCGCGCAGCGCCGACGACCGGACCCGATGTGGTACCCGGCCCTGCGGTCGCTCCCGGAATGTCGGCGACCGAGCCCGGCGCTCCCGGCATCGCCCCGGTGACAGCCGGTCCGGCGCCGGTGCCCACCGCGCGCACGATCTGATCATGGTCCACCCGTGTCCCGCAGGCGGCGATGGCGAGCGCGGTCACCGCGAACAGCGCCACCAGCACGCGAGTGCGTGTCCTCCTAAGCATGCGCACCTCCCATGTAGCGGGCCATCAGCCGTTCCGCGTCGAGCTCGCCCGGCTCGCCCGCGAACTCGATCCGCCCCCGCGCCAGCAGATACACGTAATCGGCCAGCTCCAGCGCCCGAGTGATGTACTGCTCGACCAGCAGCAACGCCCGCCCCTGCGCGGCCAGCGCCGCCAGCGACTCGAAGATCTCGTCCACCACGACCGGCGCCAGCCCCATCGACACCTCGTCCAGCAGCACATAGGCCGGGTCCGTCACGTACGCGCGGCTCAGCGACAGCATCTGCTGCTGCCCACCGGACAATGACCCGGCGAGCTGGCCGAGCTTCTCCCCGAGGATCGGGAACGCCGACACCGCCCGGTCCACCGCCGTCTCCGCATCGCCGTTGCCCGCCTGGATGATCAGGTTGTCCCGTACGCTGAGCGTCGGGAAGATGCCGCGTCCCTCCGGCACATGGCACACGCCCCGCTTGGCGAGCACGTGCGGCGGCTTGCCCGTGACGTCAGCGCCGTCGAGCGACATCCGTCCCTCGGCCGGCTTCAGCAACCCGGACGCCACCCGCAGCAGCGTGGTCTTACCCGCCCCGTTTGCGCCGAGCAGCGCCACCACCGACCGCGGCGGCACCCACAACGAGACGTCTCTGAGCACAGCCGTCTCGCCGTACCCGGCGCTGACATCGGTCAGCTCAAGCATTCGCCGCCTCCGATCCCAGATAGGCGGCGCGCACCACGTCGCTGCCGCGCACCTCGTCCGGACTGCCCTCGAAGATCAGCTTGCCGAAGTCGAGCACGTAGAGGTACTCGCAGATCGCCATCACCAGCGACATGTCGTGCTCGACCAGCAGCACACCGCAGCCGCGCTCGCCGACCACCCTGCTGACCAACTGTCCGAACCGGACGGTCTCCGCAGTGTCCAACCCGGACGACGGCTCATCGAGCAGCAGCATCGAGAACCCGCCCGCCAGCACCCGGCCGAGGTCGACCCGGCGCCGCTGCCCGGTGGACAACCTGCCCGCCGCCTCCCGGCGCAGCTCCCCCAGCTCGCACAGCTCCAGGACCTCCTCCGTCGCCGCACGTACCGCCTTGCGCTCGGCGCGCGAGGCCACCAGCTGCTTGAGCGGGTTCCCGCGCGCGAGCCTGGCCTCGAGCCCGAGCGCGATGTTCTGCTCGACCGTCAGCGAGTCGAACAGGTCCATCCGCTGGAAGGTGCGGCCGAGCCCGCGCCTCGCCCGCGCCGCGGGCGAGCGCCTCGTGACGTCGTGGCCGAACAGGCTCACCGTGCCCTCCGACGGCCGCAGCAGTCCCGAGCAGGCGTTGAACGTCGTGGTCTTGCCTGCCCCGTTCGGGCCGATCAGCCCGGTCACCCTACCCTGCGGCGCCTCGAGCGTCACCCCGTCGACGGCGGTCAGCCCGCCGAACCGGATGGTCAGCCCGTCGACCCGCAGCCCGGCGCTCATCGGGGCGTTCCGATCCGCACCCGCGCGCCCGCGAGCTCGCGGTGACCGTTCGCCGAGACCGTCGCGGCGAGCCGTTCCGCCGCCGCGCTGGTCGCGCCGATCCGCTCGGCCGCCCGCGACCCGGTGTCCTCGTCCTCCTCGGCCGCACCGGTCGGACGCGCACCCGCCTGGTGCAGCGCCACCAGCAGCGCGCCGAGACCGAAGAACACCGGCATCCAGGCGACCATCGCGCCGCCGCTGCCGTAGGCGGGCGCCACCGCGAGGAACAGCGCCGCCAGCACCGGCGCCGCCGAGCGCGCCATCGCGAACAGCACCAGCACCGCGAGCCAGATCAGCGAGTTGTACGCCGTGAACGGCGTGCCGGTCGCCGACAGGCTCTGCGCGGCATACAGCGAGCCCGCTATCCCGGCGAGGAACGCCGAGATGGCGAACACCGTGACCCTGGTGACGTTCACGCCGAGCCCCAGGGTGGTCAGTGTGGTCGGCGAGTCGGCCATCGCGCGCAGCAGCCTGCCGAGCCTGCTCCGGTTGACCACCGCGACGAGCAGACCGCCCACCACCGCGAAGCCGAGCAGCACGTAGTAGAACGACGTCTCCGACGCGAACCCCTCCGGCCGGGTCGCCGCCAGCGTGCTGGTCGCGCCGAACATGAAGTCGGCGCGGTAGACGACCTGCTCCAGCAGCAGCCCGAACCCGAACGTGCCGAGCGCGAGGTACAGCCCGGACAGCCGAATCGCGGGCACCGCGACCAGCATCCCGACCGGCACCGCGATCACCCCGGCGAGCAGCACGGCGAGCAGCCACGGCAGTCCGGCGCCGACGGCGAGGTGCGAGAACGAGGCCGCGCCGACGGCGACCAGCCCGGCGTGGGCGAGCGACGTCTGTCCGGAGGTGTGCACCAGCAGATGCAACGACGCGAAGATCAGCACGAACACCAGCGCGTTGGACCACACCGGCAGCTTCGCGCCCACCAGCATCGGCACCGCGACCGCGAACCCGAGCGTGGCCAGCACGACCAGCCGGGTCGCGACCGGCCCGAGCAACGGCGCCGAGACCGGCGCCCTGCGGTGGGTGCCGACCTCGACCAGCCGCCGTTTCCCCGCCACGAGCAGCACCACGAACAGCACGATGAACGGGATCGCGGGCGGCAGTCCGGCCAGCGTCTCGGAGCCGACGACGAACTTCGTCGCCAGCGCGGCAAGCAGCCCGACCAGCAGCCCACCGGCGTACGTGGCGGGCAGGCTGCGGAACAGGCCCACCGCGGCCGCGCCGTACGCCTGCACGACCAGCAGCGTCAGCAGCAGCGCGTCCAGCCCGATCAGCGGGGCGAGCAGCAGCCCGGAGATCGCGGCGAACCAGGCGCCGATCAGCCACGCCCAGCGACGCACCGCGACCGGCCCGGTGCCGGACAGCGACAGCAGGTCGGGGTTGTCGACGACCGCGCGCATCCGCACCCCGAGCCGGGAGCGCCGGAAGAACAGGTAGAACGCCAGCGCGCCGGTCGCGGCGACAGCCGTCGAGACGAGCTGGTCGATGCCGACCTGGATGCCGAGCACCGACACGGTGTCGACCGGCAGGAACGCGGGGAACGACCGGCTCTGCGCGCCGTAGTGCGCCAGCAGCGCGCTGGTGATCGCGAGTTGCAGCCCGATGGTCGCGACGATCTTCATGGTGACCGTCGCGCTGGCGAGCCGGGTGGCGATCCGCTCGAACACCAGCGCGAGCAGCGGCGGCAGCACCACCAAAACCAGCGCGAGCGCGACCGGCCACGGCAGGCCGCGCAGCACGTGCAGATCGTAGTAGGCGTAGGCGGCGAGTGCGGCGATCGAGCCGTGGGCGAAGTTGAAGATGCCGGACGTCTTGTACGTCAGCACGAGGCCCATCGCGGCCAGCCCGTAGACCGACCCGGTGGTGATGCCGATGATGACGAAGGGCAGAAGGTCGTTCATAGCTGGCACACCGCACACACCGCGCAGGGCTCGCCGTCGCCGAGCGCGGCGGGCTGGACGTCCTTGCCCGCCACCAGCGGGCAGCCGGGGTCGTGCACCTTGCGCATGCCGGCCGCGCGCACCAGCGGCAGCGACGCCGTGTCCTGCCGCCGTGGCGGGGGCGCGGGCAGCGGTTCGGCGGGGGTGTCCAGCGACACCAGGCTCGCCCGGCGCTGCCCGATCGTGCGGCGTAGCCGCAGCAGCCACAAGCACAGCCCGATGCCGGACACGCCGAGACCGGCCACGGCGAGCGTCGCCCAGCCGGCCTGCCGGGTCAGCGACGCGGCCCCGGCCGCGCCGAACCAGGCCGCCACGATCATGATCACCCCGACCAGCGCGGTGAGGCAGACCGAGATGACGTCGGCGTCACGCCACGGTGCGGGCTGCGCGGACGTCACGGCCGCTCCCCGACCGCTGCCTTCTCCGGTGCCGTCCGGCCGCCGTTCTGCCGGTCGAGCCGGGTCGTCGGCTGGTCGTCCGGCACCGCGGGCTCCTCGTCGCCCTGCCAGGGGCTGTCGCGGATGGCCCGCTCGATGCGGTCCAGCTTGCGCCATTCGTCGCGCAGGTCGGCCGACAGCCACAGCGTGGCGGACACGCCGAGCAGGAAGAGCGCGCCGATGCCGCCGCTGATCAGGTACGGCAGCTGCTCGGCGGGGAACGGCGTGCCGCTGACGCCGTACCAGCCGATGATCAGCACCAGCACGCCGGCGAGCGCCGTCGCGGTGGCGAGCAGCCGGTCCCACTGGCTGCGCGCCCTGGTCATGAGGTCCATCGTGTCTTCACTCCCAACAGCCGCAGCATGGTGGCGCCGACGACCAAGGCCAGCGCGCCGAACACGATCGCCAGGTACAGCGCGCCGACGCCCATCGGAATCGGGACGGCCGCCTGCCGCACCGCCTGGGTGGTGGCCGGTGGCGCGGCGGCGGGCGCGGTCGCCGGTTGTGGCGCCGACACCGGAGCCGGTGCTGGTGCCGCCGGGCTCGGTGCCGCCACCGCCCCACCTGCCGATGTGCCGCCCTGCGCCGGTGGCTGCGGGTCTACCGAGGGCACCGGCGGGATCGCGAAGCCGCCCGGGTTGAGGGCGGTGTCCCTGACCGGCGCGACGGCGGCGAAGGCACGCCCGAGGGTGTAGGTGGCGGTGTAGGTCGCGCCGGAGCCGGTGTTCGTGTGCTGGGCGACGATCTGGATGCCGGCGGACAGCACGCCGTCGCTGGTCTTCCGCGCGGCGAGGTAGTCGACGTGGATACCGGCCTTGGCCAGCTCCTCGGCCGGGTTCTGCTCGGGCACGCCGATGGTCTCGCCCGCCGCCTCGACGCCGTCCGGCGTGATCACGACCTCGGTGTCACCGACCGTGGTCCGGCCGATCTCCAGCGTCGAGTTCCGTCGAATCTTTCCGCCGGTCAGCTCGGCGGTCGCCATGCTGTGCACCTGGCCCAGCGTCAGCACGTTGTTGATCGTCAACGGCCGGGTGTCGCTGCTCGCCAGCGAGCGGGCCGACTTCGCGTCGGGGTCCACGCTGGCCTCGGCGATCGACGTCGTGACGCCGGAGCCGCCCACGTCCTGCGGCGCGCCGCTGCGGGCGCTCGCGGCGCTCGACGTCTCCGAGCTGCTGGCCCGCAGGTCGTAGCCGGGACCGCTGGCCTCGCCGGAGTCGTTGGCGGGATGCCGGGATGCCGCGTACGCCGGGTAGCCGGGCACCGGCTGGCCGATCCGCTGGCCGAGCAGACCGGGCACCGCGATGACCGTTTCGCCCGGATAGGGACTACTGGCGAACGCCTGCGAGTCCCGCACGATGTAGTCGACACACGCCTGCGCGACCGGCACTCCGGCCCCAGCCGGCGCGGCGAGCAGCAGGTTGTCGCTCGCGCTCACCGTGACCTGGATGCCGACCGCCGAGCCGACGACCGGGCAGCCACCGCCGGGTTCCGTGGTGGCCGACGCGCCCGGGGGCAGGGCGGTGAGCAGCAGCCCGGCCGAGGCCACGGCGGCCGCCACCCTGCGGCCGATTCCGCTGCGAGTCACCGCGACACCTCCTCATCAGGATGGGTGTTACCGGGTACAACGACCCAGAACGGAAACAGGTTCTACTTTTTGGCAAGCTCGGCGGAGTCCCAGTAGGTCCCGTCGAGCAGCACCTCCAGCGAGGCACGGTCGTAGAGCACGTCGTCGGGGTCCTCAGGTGGTTCCCGCTCCCCGAGCAGGATCTGCCGCTGCGTCATCCGCGCCATCACGATCGCGTTGCGCAACGCCGCGTAGACGAGGTAGAAGCCCAGGTCCCGCACCCGGTAGCCGGTGACGGCCTCGTAGGCCGTCGTCACGTCGCCGGGCCGCAGGAAGCCGGGCAGCCCGTCGAGCCCGGCCGTGGCGGCCAGGTCCTCGAAGAACCGGTGGTGATACAGCAGCCAGCCGAGGTCGAGCTCGCGCGGGCCGAGTGCGGCCATCTCCCAGTCGAGGACGCCGACCGGGCGGAAGTCGCGGTAGATGATGTTGCCGATCCTGGCGTCGCCCCAGCTGATCACCGCAGGGCCTTCCTCGGCCGGCCAGTGCTCGTCGAGCCAGGCAAAGCCCCGCTCGATCAGCGGGCAGCGCCACTCCCGGGCCACCCAGCGGTAGTAGTCGCGCTGCTCGCCGACGTGCCGCCGCAGCGGTGTCGGCTCGTCGCGGTCGTAGCCGAGGAACGCCAGCTCCTCGCCGGGCAGGTCGATGTCGTGGATGCCCGCGATGACCTCGACCGTGCTCTGCTGCAACCGGGCCCGGTCGGCCGGCTCCGCCTCGGCGACCCAGCCGCCGAAGTTGTACGGCATGACGTCCGGCGGGATGTCGCCGTCGACGCGGGCCATGACGAACAGCGGCGAACCGGCCACCTCGCCCTCGGCGTCGCACCACAGCATCGGCGGCACCAGCACGTCGGAGTGCTCGGCGACCAGCCGCATCAGCCGGAACTGCCGTGGCAGGTCGTAGCTCGGGAACACCGGCACCGCGTCAGGCTGCGGCGCGAGCCGGGCGACGCAGCCGAGCGTGCCGTGCGTCGCGGTGGTGAGCTCGAAGGTCACCGTCTCGCTGGACATGCCGTTGCCGCCCGGTGGTTCGACCGGGCCGACGACCGGCTCCGCGCCAACCGGCAGCACGCCGCGCAGCCACGCCTGCAACCGGCGGCGCAGCTCCTCGTGATCGCGGGTCACGATGCGAAGGTCCATGGCTCAGCCCAGCGGCAGCGCGACCGACTTGAGCTCGGTATACGCTTCGATGCCCTCCGGCCCGAACTCGCGACCGATGCCGCTCGCCTTGAAGCCGCCGAACGGAGCGGTGAAGTTCATCAGGTACTGGTTGATGCCCAGCGTGCCGGTGCGTACCCGCCGGGCGACGTCAAGTCCATGGTCCACATCGGACGTCCACACCGAACCGGCGAGGCCGTACTCGGAGTCGTTGGCGATGCGCACCGCGTCGTCCTCGTCGTCGTACGGGATCACCGCGAGCACCGGGCCGAAGATCTCCTCCCGCGCGATCCGCATGTCGTTGTTCACATCGGCGAACACGGTCGGCCGGACGTACCAGCCGGTGTCGAGGCCGTCCGGCATCCCGCCGCCACCGACGACGACCCGAGCGCCCTCGGACTCGCCCAGTCCGATGTAGTCACGCACCCGGTCCTGCTGCCGCTTGGCGACCAGCGGGCCGATGTAGTTGCTCGCGTCCATCGGGTCGCCGACGGTCAGCCCGCCGACCATGGCGGCGAGCCCGTCGACCACCTCGTCGTAGCGACGTCGGGAGGCGAGGATGCGGGTCTGCGCGATGCACGCCTGGCCGCTGTTGAGCAGCGAGGCCATTTGCAGGTTCTGCACCGTCTGGCCGAGGTCGGCGTCGTCGAGGACGATGGCGGCCGACTTGCCACCCAGCTCCAGCGTCACCCGCCGGAGGTCCTGCCCGCACAGCGACGCGATTCGCCTGCCCGCCGCGGTCGAGCCGGTGAAGGCGATCTTGTCGACGCCCGGGTGCGTGACCAGGTGCTCGCCGACCTCGCGACCGGCGGGCAGCACGCTCACCACACCCTCCGGCAGACCGGCCTCGTCCAGGATCTCGGCCAGCGCGAGCGCCGACAGCGGCGCCTCCGGCGGCGGCTTGAGCACCACGGTGCAGCCGGCGATCAGCGCGGGCGCCAGCTTCGCCAGGGTGACGAAGTGCGGCACGTTCCAGGGGGTGATGATGCCGACCACGCCGACCGGCTCCCGGCGGACGACGACGTCGGCGCCGAACGAGCCCGGCCTGCGTTCCTCCCAGGCGACGTTCTGTCCGGCGGTGAGGAAGTCGGCCAGTGCCATCGAGGTCGCGCCGACCTGCCCGACCTGCGAGAACCACAGCGGCGAGCCCATCTCGGTGGTGAGCAGATCGGCCAGCTCGGCCTGCCGCGTGTTGTAGGCGTCGGCGAAGCGCTGTACCGCCGCCAGCCGCTCCTCCGGCGGCGTGCGCGACCACTCACCGCCGTCGAACGCCTGCCGGGCGGCGTCGACGGCGCGGTCGGCGTCCTCGGTGCTCGCCTCCGGGGTGCGGCCGACCGGCAGTTCGGAGTGCGGCGAGACCACCTCGATCCGGCAGTCGGTCGCCGGAGCGACCCAGCGGCCGCCGATGTAGAGCT
>WHUB01000024.1:50002-50525 GCA_009377395.1 Actinophytocola sp.
TCTCGTTCGTGCCGCGTTGCCACGGACTGTGCGGGTCGGCGAAGTAGACCGCCACGCCGGTGTCGATCTTCAGTTGAGCGTGCTGGGCGAGTTCTTTGCCGCGGTCCCAGGTCAGCGACCGTCGCAGCTGTTCGGGCATCGAGGTGATCGTGTCTGCGAGGGCGGTGCGCATCGCCTCAGCGCCGTACCCGGCCAGCGCCGGCCCGTTCTTGACGCGCGGCTCGACTCCGTAACCTTCCATCCGCGGCAGGTGCAGCAGCATCGCGAACCTCGTCGTGCGCTCCACCAGCGTGCCGATCGCAGACCGGTTGGTCCCGATGATGAGATCTCCCTCCCAGTGGCCAGGAACGGCACGGTCGGCGACTTCGGCGGGCCGTTCACTGATCATCACCTCCGACGTGACATGGCCGCTGGCTCGCTGCCGGGAGCGGGCGCGAGGGACCCGTAAGGCTCGACCTGTGCGCAGACAGGCGACGAGTTCTCGCTTCAGGGCGCCGCGGCTCTGGACGTAGAGGGCCTGGTA
>WHUB01000250.1 GCA_009377395.1 Actinophytocola sp.
GTGCTGGGACGGCTCTGCGCCGCTGGCGCGAATGTAGAACACGCAGGCACGAGCGATGCTCCTACTGTCAAGTGCGACATGCAGTGCTGGTGAGCGTGTTGAAGACTTCGCGGGCGATGTAGCGCTTGAGGCAGCGGATGACCTCGGGCTTGTTCTTGCCTTCGGCGAGGCGGCGGGCGACGTAATCCCGGGTGCGTTGATCGGTGCCCATGCGGACGATCGCGACCCGCCAGAGTGCTGCATTGGCCTGCCGGTCACCGCCACGGTTGAGTCGATGGCGGGTTGTCTTGCCGCTGCTGGCTTGTAGCGGTGAGGTGCCGCAGAGGCTGGCGAAGCTCTTCTCGTGATGCATCCGGTCCGGGTTATCCCCAGCAGTGATCAGCAACGTTGATGCGACATCGGGGCCGATTCCCTTGAGCTCCAACAACTTCGGCGCAAGTGTCGCGGTGATCCTCGCGATCCGCTGGGCGCACCGGTCGAGCTGCTCGTCCAGATGCCGCACCCGCTGAGCGAGTTCACGCAACGCGAGCCGTGTCATCGCGGCCACGCTGTCATCGTCAGCACGCACCCGAAACGCCGCGCAGGTCGCGATCGTCTCCGTGCGGGATGCCCCGCGCAGCTTCGCGCGCAGCCCATCGTCCGCGGTGACCAGCAGGCTGTTCAACTGGTTCAGCGCAACCGTCCGGGCCTTCGTCGCGCTGCGCTGCACCAGCTTGACCGCCCGCAACGCCTCCACCGCACCGTCACGGGACTTCGGTGTCGCCGCAGCATCACCGGCCAGCACCGCGCGAGCGGCAGCGATCGCGTCCACCACATCGCTCTTGCCGTGCCGGCGACGCACCTGCCGGTGTCCCGCGTCAAGAAATTGGCAGGGTTTCGGTCGTTTGAAATGTCGGGACGGT
>WHUB01000251.1:0-465 GCA_009377395.1 Actinophytocola sp.
AATACCACCCGCAGGGGTTCTTTGAACGGACCGGCAACATCTGGCGGGCACAGGGGCGTCGAGCGCGACTCGAGCTCAAGCATTTCCGCCGGTACGTGATGACCGAGACGATCCTGCATCCCGACGATGTCGAGGGCTGGCGGGGGGAGATCCGAGACAAGGAGGTGGTCCGCAGCGGCGAGGACGGGGAGGACCGCGACGACGAGGACCGCGACGGCGAGGACCAGGACGACTACGGCCAGGAGGACGAGGATGAGTACGACGACGAGCTCGAAGAGTCGGACGACCGCGCAGGATCGGGCCGGAGGTAACTCATGACCGTCGCCACGAACCAGCGTCACGGCAGCTACGTCGACCGCCCCTCGCCGAGCGGTCTGGCCGACGTCGTGGAGCTGATCCTCGACAAGGGCCTGGTGATCGACGCATACGTACGCGTCTCCCTGGTGGGCATCGAGCTGATCACCA
>WHUB01000251.1:490-898 GCA_009377395.1 Actinophytocola sp.
TCGACACCTACCTGCGTTTCGCCGAGGCCACCAATCGCCTCGATCTCCACCAGAAGGGCGGCAAGGACCTCCCGGAGCTCGTCGAGGGCATGTCCCAGGGCGGCGCGAAGGGCAAGACCCGTGGCGCGCTGGACGCCGTGAAGGAGAAGTACGACCAGGTGCGCACCAGCGAGGACTCGGAGGACGACGACGAAGCCGCCGAGCCCGAGCCCCGGCGCCGCACCCGGCGAAAGGAGCGTGAGTCGTGACTGTGGCCGATGTGACCGCGGAACCGTCGGCGGCCCGCTACGTCTACGGCGTCGTTCGGGCCGATGCCGCGCTCCCGGCAGCATTGTCCGGGCTGGGCCCGTCGGGCGAGGTGACGACGGTCCGCCACGGCGAACTCCGCGCACTCGTCGGCGAGGTGCC
>WHUB01000252.1 GCA_009377395.1 Actinophytocola sp.
CGCCTCCGAGTGGTCGGTGCACCCGTTCTCCGGCGCCATCCGCGACGGCTACGTCTGGGGCAGGGGAGCGGTCGACATGAAAGACATGCTCGGCATGACCCTCGCCCTCGCCCGGCACTACAAACGCAACGGCATCGTGCCGCCGCGCGAGCTGATCTTCGCGTTCCTCGCCGACGAGGAGGCGGGCGGCCAGTACGGCGCGCAATGGCTCGTCGCCAACCGGCCCGAACTGTTCGACGGCGCCACCGAGGCCATCAGCGAGGTCGGCGGCTTCTCGCTCACCCTCACCGAGGACGTCCGGACGTATCTCATCGAGACCGCCGAGAAGGGCATCCGCTGGATGAAGCTGCGGGTGCGCGGCACCGCGGGCCACGGCTCGATGATCAACCACGACAACGCCGTCACCAAGCTCGCCGAAGCCGTCGCCACGCTCGGCAACCACCAATTCCCGCTCGTCCTCACCGACACCGTCCGCGAGTTCTTCGCCGGCATCACCGACCTGACCGGGCTCGAGTTCCCCGAGGACGACCTCGACGGCGCCGTCGCCAAGCTCGGCAACATCGCGCGCGTCGTCGGCGCGACGCTGCGCGACACCGCCACGCCCACCATGCTCGACGCCGGGTACAAGGCCAACGTCATCCCGTCGGTGGCCGAGGCCACCGTCGACTGCCGCATCCTGCCCGGCCGCATGGCCGCGTTCAACGCCGAGCTCGACGAGCTGCTCGGACCCGACATCGAACGCGAATGGCTGGAGCTGGAGCCCGTAGAAACCACCTTCGACGGCCCGCTCGTCGATGCCATGACCGCCGCCGTGCGCGCCGAGGACCCCGACGCCCACACCCTGCCCTACATGCTCTCCGGTGGCACCGACGCGAAGGCCTTCGACAAGCTCGGCA
>WHUB01000253.1 GCA_009377395.1 Actinophytocola sp.
GGTTTCTCGATGAGAGCGGATGACGGGAATCGAACCCGCGTTCTCAGCTTGGGAATCATCCCGAGGTGGCTGGAAAGTGGCCCTGACCTGCGGCCGGTGTCGGTCCTGGGGTGCCTCGGTTGACCGCTGTTGACCGGGGCATGTTGGTGGCATGTTGCTGGGAGTGGGTATCTCATGCCCCGTCCAGGATCGCTGGATTCGGCTGTTCGCAGCGCGGAGTCAAGCAGCCCAGGTGAATGTTCGATTGACGGCACCGCGATAGCGACATACTCTGCATTGCAAAGTTCTCTACTGCGGAGAGTCGGTGCAGGCATGGGTGAACAGCCAGCTCGTGAGGCAGAGAAGACGCTTGCGGACGTTCAACGGCTACGCCAGTACGCACGCACGCAGGCCCATGGCGGCGCCTGGGTTCCTGCCGGGTTGGTTGCGGCGCTGATCTTGGCGAGCATCGTGCTCTACCGGTACCCGTTCCAGAGCAGGCAGCAGGGCGCGTATCTCATCGAGTACCCGGCGTGGGCTGGGCTTCCCGACGTGCAGCGCGACGTGGTGGCGTCGTATGTCTTCTGGTTCGCTGGGCTGGCGTTGCTGTTCGCCGTGACAGGTGTGTGGTATCGGATGCGTGCACGGAAGCACGGTATGACCGTGAACTGGTGGCTGTTTGCGGCCGCAGGCACGGCGGCATTGGTTTTGCTGGTCGTACTCGCGGCGGTTCCAGCGAGGACTGCGATGGTCGATCCCGCATTCGCCGAGATGGGTGTGCCTTCGCCTCCGTATCAGGGGGCCGGATTCCTGACCCCGCTGCTCGCCGTCGCTGTCGCGGTACTTGCGCTTGGCTGGATCGAGCGAAGCCGTGGACTGATGGTCTCAGGGCTCTGGATCACTGCGATCACCTTGTG
>WHUB01000254.1 GCA_009377395.1 Actinophytocola sp.
GGATTCTCCTTCAGGACTGACACAACAGCCCTGCCAGGAATCCTGACGCGCGACAACATCACGCGGATCGCTCGGTGGGGCGATCGTTGCCGGATGCCCCACCGAGCGACGCCGGGTTACTGGACGGCGGCGGGCTCGGACGCCGTCGTTTCCCGGGTGGGCTGCGTTTCGATCAGCAGAATCGCCGAGATGACCGAGATGGCGGCCATCGCGACCAGGTACCAACCGACCGCAGACGCTGTTTGGAAGGCGGAGAACAGGCTCGTCGCGATCATCGGGGCGACCGCACTGCCAGCGATGTTGCCGATGGTGAATCCGACGGATACTCCGGAGTACCGTGCCCGTGTTTCGAATCGTTCCGCGAAGAACACTCCCGCGGTTCCCCACGCTGCGCTGTACGGAAGGCACAGGAGAAGGTAGCCGGCCAGCGTGGCTGCAAATGATTGCGAGCTGATAAGCCAGATCCACGGGAAGGCGAGAAGTGCCATCCCGATGGAGCCGGTGAGGAAGATGATTCGACGACCCACGCGGTCGGAGAGCCATCCGAAGAAGACAACGCCGACGGTCGTGAATGCCATGGCGACCAGGATGATCGTCAGCATCTCCGAGTTGGTCTTGCCGAGCTGCCCAGTGCCGTACGACACTCCGAAGACAGCCATCAGGTAGAAGGCGACACCGAACGCGATCGAGCACCCGGCGACCAGCAGTGTTTCCTTGGGGTACGAGCGGAGCACGACCATGATCGGGGCCTTCGCCGTCGACTTCTCCCGCTTGACTTCTTCGAAGACCGGGCTCTCGGAAATGCTGATGCGTACGAAGACCCCCACCCCGACCAGGACGATGCTGAGGAGGAACGGGACGCGCCATCCCCATGCCAGGAACGCGTCGTCC
>WHUB01000255.1:0-374 GCA_009377395.1 Actinophytocola sp.
GGTCAGGTCATGGGCTTCGACCCACCTGGCGTCCCCCGCCTGCCGCTCGACGGCGCCAGCTGACCCCGCCCGGATAAGAGGACGACGAGGAGAGTGCACCCGTGCCAGCCGCAGAGACCGACCTGACCTGGGTGCCCGTCACCGACCGCACGGACCTGGTGGCCGCCCCCGTGCTGACCGCGCTGTCCGGCTCCGCGGGCGCCGCCGACGTGACGGTCGCCGAGATCGACCCCGAGCTCGCCGACACCGCCGCGTTCTGCGAGCGCTACGGCGTGCTCCTCACCGAGTCGGCGAACTGTGTGGTCGTCGCGGGCAAGCGTGCCGGTGCGACACGGTACGCCGCGTGCATGGTACTCGCCACCACGCGCGCGGAC
>WHUB01000255.1:384-888 GCA_009377395.1 Actinophytocola sp.
GGTGCGGCGCTCCAAGCTCGCCCTGCCCGGCAAGGCGCTCACCGCACTGCCGGCCGCCGAGGCCGTCGAGGGGCTCGGCGTCCCCGTCGGGTGAGCTCGAACGTGTTGTTGTGGTAACCGTCCGTCGGGCACGCTGGGCCAGCCATCGCCACGACCGGTAACGCACGGATACAAGACGACCACGCGTTGTCTAGGTCCCTTTATTCCCAACGGTTCCGGCGATTCCCCCTCATTTCACACCGTGCTGCTTACCGTCCGCTGATGGCACGAGCACGTTGCGGGTTGGGGTCTTGAGGGCTGACCACGGCCCGCTTAAGCATTGACTCCTGCCGGAGCGAGGGCCCCGGTTATCGGGAACTCTCTTGGAGGTGCCAATGCGGTCCATCAGACTGTCAATCGGCGCGGCCCTCGGGTCCGTCGCCTTGCTGTTCGGCACGGCGTTGCCGGCGAACGCCGAGCCGCCCCCCGTGCAGCCGGGCTCACCGATCACCATGGATGGTACGT
>WHUB01000256.1 GCA_009377395.1 Actinophytocola sp.
AGTCGCAGCAGGGTGCAGAAGGCTTGGGCGAGGACGGTGAGGGTGACGTGGCGGTGCCAGCCGGTGAAGGAGCGTCCTTCGAAGTGGTCGAGTCCGAGGCCGTGTTTGAGTTCGCGGTAGTCGTGTTCGATGCGCCAGCGGATTTTGGCCAGGCGCACCATCGTCTTCGGTCGGGTGTCGTCGGTCATGTTGGACAGCCAGTACTTGACCGGCGCGGGCTGGTCGGGCGGCCATTCGGCGATCAGCCATGCCTCGGGCAGGCTGCCGTCGCTGGCGCGGGGGATGTTGCGGTTGGCGGGGCGGACGCGGATGGCCAGGAAGTTCGACCGCATCGCCGCGGTCGGGTTGTCCGCGGTCTTCTTCGTGCCGTTGCGCCAGGTGATCCGGCGGCAGGCGCGGCGCCCGGCGGCCAGAACCAGCTTCTGCAGAGTGGACGGCTTGTCGGGGTAGGCCGGGGCCGGGTAGCGGCCCCGGCCTCGGTAGGGGCGATCTTCGGGCACGGCGTCGCCGGGATAGGCGGTGGCGGTGGCCTCGACCTCCAGCACGTAGGCCCAGCCCCGCTGGTCCAGGCCGAGGCGAAACTCGGTGGCGTCCCCGTAGCCGGAATCACCGACCACGGGCAGCTTCGGCAGCTGCCAGTCCTCGGTGATCTCATCGAGCATGTCCAACGCCAGCCGCCACTTCTGTCGATGCCGCACCTGTTCAGGGATCCCGGCACCCTCACGTCGGCGTCGCACCTGCTCGGCGGTGGCGGGATCATCGGCCTTGGCGTCGTCCCAGGAGGTCGGGCAGAACAACCGCCAGTTCGCGGCCAGCGACGCGGTATCCGTGGCCATCTGCACACTTACACCGATCTGACAGTTCGCGGCCTTACCGAGTGT
>WHUB01000257.1 GCA_009377395.1 Actinophytocola sp.
ATTCTGAAAGCGCACGACCTTCGTTGACGGCAACGGCTCCGAGCGTGGTGTCCAGTTGAGCGAGCGTGTCGCTGATCTGGTGCTGACGATCGGCGAACCGCCGCGACAAGGAGTCCGTCACCCGCAGAAGGGTGGTCACGTCCTGCCCGCCGTCGGCAGACAAGGCACGGGATACCTTGCCCACGTCCGGCAGCATGTTCGGCATCGCCCGGAGCGCATCCCGGAAGTCGTCGACGTGTCCGCCTGCGCCCCCGCCGGTCTCGCGGATAGTCGAGCCCAATGCCCGACGTGTCGGTTCGTCCAGAACGGCGAGGACGTCGCTGAGTTCCTGAGCACCCTGGGTGTTCGAAGCCGGAATGATTTCGCCCGGCTTCAGCACGCCTGCCGCGGGCCGCCCGGGAATGAAGTCGACATACTTCTGTCCGAGCGCGGACCGGGCGCCGACCGAGGCCGCTTCTGCCCGGGAATTGCGGTAGATCGTGCGCTCACCATCGAAGTCCAGGGTTGCCACCGGAGCGCCGTCGCGCAACACGATCTCGCTGACCCGGCCCACACGCACTCCGCCGATGCGCACATCGTCGCCGACGTTGAGTGAACCGACTTCGGTGAAGGCGGCCTTGATCGCTGTGTTCGCCGCCCCCGGGAGCCTGCCATGCGAGGTAAGGGCGACTACCACCGACCCCACCAAAGCCACCAGAACGACCAATCCGATGATCATTGTCTTGTTTCGCCTGCCACGTCTGCTCGCCATCACGATCCCCCTCCGATCAGCAATCGCATGATGCCGTCCTCCTGCTGCCGGTTGAGTCCGGTAACGCCGCCGTCCGACTTGCTGTCGGGGGCGAGCAAGCCTCCGGCCCCGGGCAGCTCTAGCCC
>WHUB01000258.1:0-510 GCA_009377395.1 Actinophytocola sp.
CAGGTAGAACAGACCAAGGACCCCACGCACCGTCCACTCTGGGGCACAGGCCGATCTCGCCCTGCTCGACCGCCCCCCTCGCCGACGCACTCCACCACCCCGACGCCCACCACGTGCAGGCGACCATCATTGACGGCCACCTCGCCTACCAGCGCGACGCGTGAGCGACGACAGGCTGCCGCCCGGCTTCGACCGAACCGGTGTAACCGACGGCCGGTTCATTGGCACTCGGCGGCCTGACCTCAATGCCTGGGCGTGGCATGAACGTGGCATGAACTGCTGTCTCACACTGCCTCAAAATGCCGCTCTGCACGAACTATTGCCTGCAAAATGCCTGGTAGCAGCCGTAGTGGCCGTGGTGCGTGCTCCTTCTAATCTCTAGGTCGCAGGTTCGAGTCCTGCCGGGGGCGCCGATCCAGGCAATGTACGAACCTTTCCGTTCGTCCTGTCAGGTTGGGTAGGGATGACGCTGTCGTCGGTGGGGAGCTTGAAGGTCGGCAGGGCCTTGTG
>WHUB01000258.1:602-876 GCA_009377395.1 Actinophytocola sp.
ATGCTTGATGTAGTTGCGTGCGGCTTCGAGCCTATCCAGCCCGGGTGCGGCGGGAGCGGCGGTTTCGTCGAGCAGGAGTCCAAGTTCGTCTCGTCTGCCCTGCAGTTCGGTGAGTTTGGCAGCGAGCTTGTCGACACGGTGCGAGCAGGCCGATTCGGGCAGGCTTCCGTTCTCGAAGGCTGTGAGGTAGCGCTCGATGGCTTCCTCGGTTTTGGCAAGTTCGCGTTCGACGGCGGCAAGTTCCTCGCTGAGTTCGCGGCGTTGTTGATCCAGT
>WHUB01000259.1 GCA_009377395.1 Actinophytocola sp.
AACGCCTCGCCGACCACGCGCACATCGAAACCGACGACGACGGCACCGTCGTATCAATGAGCTGGTTCCAAGCCGACTCGACCGCGTAGCATGACGAACCCCCAACAGGTCTCGGCCTCTCAGGTCGTAAACAGAGTCGGCACTGACACCGAGATGGCTGCCCCGGCAAACCGGCGGTTTGGACGGGTGATGGGGCAGTACTACCGCTGCACTTGATCTATGTCAGCCGAGCGTGACGAGTTGGAGCGCCTCGTGCGGGAGTTGCCCGACGACGAAGTGCCGCGCGTACTCGACAGCGTCCGCCGGCATCTTCGCCCGGTCCAGGAGCCCACATGGCCGCCGCCATGGTTCGGTGCAGCTCCAGGACGTCGCCGAGACACGTCCGAACGCATCGACGAGCTACTTGCCGAAGGCTTCGGGAAGTAGATGATCGTCTGTGACACCGGTCCGCTTGTGGCCGCTGCCCTGCACACAGACATTCACTATCACGAGTGCGTCGAGCTGTTCACTGGCACGCACCTGGCCGGCCGTGATCCCCTCTGACACTACCCGCTCCGGTGATCGCCGAGGTCGGCTACCTTCTCGCGCGGGAAGCGACTGCGGACGTCGAGTCGTCGTTCTGGCGATCTCTTGCGGATGGGTCGTTGAAGCCAGTCGAGCTGACCACCGCTGACTACTCCCGCATGGCTGACCTGGTCGATCAGTATGCCGACCTGCGGCTCCGCACAACCGACGCGGCAGTCGTTGCGCTGGCCGAGCGCCTCGATGTAGATGAGATCGCGACGATCGATCACCGACACTTCACGGTGGTGCGACCCCGCCACGTGAAGGCGTTCACGCTCCTGCCCTAACGGGGGGCCTGCATGCTCATTCAC
>WHUB01000025.1:0-48116 GCA_009377395.1 Actinophytocola sp.
AACGCCGCCGAAGCGTGCACCATCGCCTGCTCATTGCGAGCCAAGTAATACGGCAGATCCGCCCCACCCGTCTGCGCCGCCTGTAGCAGAGCCTGCCCCACCCCGGCCACATTCCCGTGACCGAAAATCCCCCACATGCCGGGGATCAGCCGCTGCTCAACCCCGTCCCGCTCGGAATACTGCGCGGCCAGAAACCGCACCAACGCCTGCGAGGTGGTCAACCGAACCGTCATGACTCCTCCACCCTGGTCAGTGGCAGGCGGGGGTCGATGTCCTGCGACTGCCAAGTTTGGCGGATCCAGCCGTGGGCGGGGTCGTCGCAGATCAGCCAGGCGCGGTCCTGACCGGGCCCGGCCATGACGTTGAGGTAGTACAAGTCATAGCCGGGCACGGCCATGGAGGGACCGTGCCAGCCGTGCGGGATCAGCACCACATCGCCGGAGCGGACCTCGGCGAGCACGTCGATCGGCTTGCGGGGGTGGCCGTAGACGCGCTGATACCCCATGCCCGGGCTGGCCGGGCCGGGGGCGACTTCGAAGTAGTAGATCTCTTCGAGCTCGCTCTCGTTGGGTCCTGGTTCGTCGTGCTTGTGGGGTGGATACGACGACCAGTTCCCACTCGGGGTGAGCACCTCACACACCAAGAGCTGGTCGGCCTCGAAGGTGTCGGGCAGGCAGTAGTTGTTGACCTGCCGCGAACACACCCCCGCGCCCCGCAGCTCCGACGGCGTCGCCTCCGCCGACTGGTACCGGGCTTTGAGCCTGCGCTCGCAGCGGGCGGACGGGAGCGCGAAGCGGCCGCCGTGCTCACTGGTGATCACCGCACGCCCATCGCGGGGCAGGTAGGCGAAGTCCGACACCCGGCTGAACACCCCGGCCCGGCCCTCCAGGCGGAATGTCTCGCCGTCGGTGTCCACGGTGCAGCCGCCCGATAGTGGCAGCACCAGCATTTCCTCGTCGCCGGTGTCGATAACGTGCGACCCACCCGGCGCGAGGGAGAGGATGCGCAGGCCGGAGTAGCCCCAGCCAGCGCTTTCGGGGGTGATCACGGTGGTGAACGGACCCTGGCCGGTGGTTCCGGCCGGAAGGTGCAGTTTCTCGGTCGTGTTCGTGGTCATCGCGTCTCCAGCTCCGTGACCTTCGCCGACGCCGCCAAGTGGTGACGTCGCGCAGGTGGTGTCGCGGTGTGGTGGTGGCTGCGGTGTCGACCGCTCAGGCAGGAACAAGCCCTGCCATCACTGGGTCGACGGCGGCGGGGATCGGTCGCCGCGACCATCCCTCGCAGGCTCGGGACGGCCCCTTCGACCGATCGGCGAAGCTCCCAACCGCTCACAGCAGGCTCACCGCCCGGTCGACCGCCGTGGCGACATCGCCACCAGCGGGATACAACAACGATCGTCCGATGACGAGGCCCTGCACGGTGGGCAGGGCAAGGGTGTGCTGCCAGGCGGCGAACGCCGCATCGGCGTCGGAGACCTCGCCGCCCAGCAGCAGCACCGGCAGGGTCGATGATGCCAGCACCCGCGCCATGGCGGTCACGTCGTCGGCCACGGGCAGCTTCAACCAGGTATAGGCACTGGTGGCGCCCAACCCGGAGGCGATGGTGATCGACGTGGTGATCGCCTCGGCGCTCAGATCATTGCGGATCTTGCCGCTCTCCCAGCGGGACAGGAACGGCTCGACCATCGCGATCCGGCCCCGCTCGGCCAGCGCGTCCACCGCCTGGGCGGTGTTCTCCAGAATGCTCGGGGTGGCGGGGTCGTCCAGGGCGATGCGGGTCAGCATCTTGCCGCCCTCGAACCCCAGCCGATCGATCGCGGCGGGGGTGTAGCCGGTGAACCGGTCGTCGATCTCGAAGCACGACCCGGCCAGCCCCGCGCGGTTCATCGACGCGAACACCGACTTGCCCTCCAACGCCCCCAGCAGCAGCAGGTCTTCGAGGATGTCGGCGGTCGCCAACACACCGGTCACGCCCGGCCGGGCGAGCGCTGTCTGCATGCGGCCCAGCAGCTCGGCCCGATCGGCCATCGCAGTCGGATCACTGCCGACCTTGTTGGCGCCCCGCGCGGGATGGTCGGCGGCGATGATCATCGCCCGGCCCGCATCCCCCAGCACCGACTTCGCCCTCGACCGCCGGGCTGCGGCCTCCGTAATGGCCTCCGGGTTCCGCACCCGGACCGTCACCAGGTCCCGCACCTGCTCCTGCGTCAACGCGTACTCAGCGTTCTCGCTTCGAACCTGCAAGCAGTTCTCAGACACCGGCGACCTCCCGCAACCTCGCCTCGACCTGTTCGGTGGTGGGCATGGCGTCCGAACAGGACAGTCGGCCAGCCACCAGTGCCCCGGCGGCATTGGCGAAGGCGACGGTGCGTTCGGTGTCCCACCCGGACAGCAGCCCGTGACACAGCGCGCCACCGAACGCATCCCCCGCGCCCAGCCCGTTCACCACGTCGACCGGTACCGGCGGCACCACCACCGGGCCGCTGCCGTCGTCGGCCAGCACCCCCGCGGGCCCCTGCTTCACCACGGAAAGGGACACCCCCGCCTCGTGCAGCGCCTTGGCCGCCTCATACGGCTCCGACGTGCCCACCGCGGTGTGGCACTCGTCCAGATTCCCGACCGCCACGCTCACGTGCGGCAACGCCTGCTCGATCACCGCGCGGGCGTGCTCGCGGGAGTCCCAGAACATCGGCCGGTAGTCCAGATCCAGCACCGTGATCCCGGCCCGGCCCCGCGCCTCCAGCGCCGCCAGCGTGGCCGAGCGGGACGGCTCCACCGACAACCCGGTCACCGTCACCCAGAACACGTCGGCCGCACGGATCGCGGCCAGATCCAACTCGTCGGTGTGGATCTGTAGATCGGGAGCGTTCTCCCGGTAGAAGTACAGCGGAAAGTCGTCCGGCGGGAAGATCTCGCAGAACGTCACCGGCGTCGGCGCCCCCACCACCTCGCCGACGAACCGGTCGTCCACGCCGAAGCCGCGCAGCGCCCGGCGCACGAACCGCCCGAACGGATCCTCCCCGACCCGCGTGATCACCGCCGACGACCGGCCATACCGGGCCGCCGCCACCGCCACATTGGTCGGACTGCCACCCAGATACTTCCCGAACGACGACACGTCCTCCAGACCCACACCCACCTGATCCGGATAGACGTCGACGCCGACCCGACCCATCGTCAGGACCTCGACGCCGCTCTCGGCCTGCACTGGCACTTACTCCTCCTCGCGCAGTGGCGATGGTCTCCACATTGACTAGTGCGCTCTACTAGCGCGCTCTAGCACCGACGACTATGATGGCCCTCACACGGTCGTGTCAAGACTTGCCCCGCGAAAATCTTGAACAGCACGACCTCGGCAGGGAAGGTGGAGTGCGCATGGCGGAACAACAGGGGGACGCCGAGACCTCCGGCGGACCGCGCCGGGGCGACCGCCGCCCCACCATGACCGACGTCGCGCAGCGAGCAGGAGTGTCGCGCGCGCTGGTGTCGCTGGTCTTCCGCGACGCGCCCGGCGCGAGCGATCGCACCAGAGAGCGGGTGTTCCAGGTCGCCGAGGAAATCGGCTACCGGCCGGACAGCGCGGCGCGGATGCTGGCGAGCAGCCGGAGCAAGGTACTCGGCGTGCTGCTGACCGTGCGCAACCCGTTTCACGCCGACATGGTGGAGAGCATCTATCCGGTCGCCGAGCGGCGTGGCTACGAGATCCTGTTGTCGGCGGCGTCGCCGAGCCGGGACGAGCGCAAGGCGGTCGACGCTCTGCTCGGCCATCGCTGCGCGGGACTGTTGCTGCTCGGTCCGACGCTGCCGTCGAGCTACCTCGCCGAGCTGGGCAGGAAACTGCCGGTGGTGGCGCTCGGCAGGCGGTTTCCCGGCGCGGACGTCGACTCGGTGCACACCGCCGAGGCGAAAGGCGTCCGGGAGGCGATCACGCATCTCGTCGAGCTGGGTCACCGCTCGATCGCGCACATCGACGGCGGGCGCGGTCCCGGTTCGGCGGAACGGCGCCGGGCCTATCGTGCCGCGATGCGCAAGCACGGGCTCACGGAGTACATCCGCGTGCTGCCGGGCGATCAGACCGAGGAGTCCGGCTCGGCCCAGGCGAAGGTGCTGCTCGCCGAGGGCTCGCGCATGCCGACCGCCGTGCTCGCCGGAAACGACCGGTGCGCGCTCGGGCTGCTCGACGCGGTGTGGCGGGAAGGCTTGCAGGTGCCGGGCGATCTGTCGGTCGTCGGCTACGACGACAGCCACCTCGCGCACCTGTCGCACATCGACCTGTCGACGGTGCGCCAGGACCCCGACCGGCACGCCGCGCTCGCGGTGCAGTGCGTCGTCGATCGGCTGGACGGGGTCCGCGACGGCGCGGAGGAGTTCGTGCTCGATCCGAAGCTCGTCACCCGTGGCACCACGGGCCCGCCCAGATCATCGGGCATCATGTCGGCATAAGGCGATTCGCATCTCGCGACGACGGAGTCGAGCATGGCTGAGCAGCAGCGTCCCGGCAGGCGGCCGACGATGTCCGACGTCGCGAAGCAGGCAGGCGTGTCGCGCGCCCTGGTGTCGTTGATCTTCCGCAACGCGCCGGGTGCGAGCGAGCAGACCCGGGAGCGGGTGTTCGAGGTCGCGCGGGAGATCGGCTATCGGCCGGACACCGCGGCGCGCACGCTGGCGAGCAGCCGCACCAAGACGCTCGGCGTGCTGCTGACCATCCGCAACCCGTTCCACGCCGACCTGGTCGAGGCGTGCTACGCCGAGGCGGACCGGCTCGGCTTCGACATCGTGTTGTCCACGACGGTGCCTACCCGCGACGAGGAGCGGGCGATCGACGCGCTGCTCGGCCACCGGTGCGAGGCGTTGATCCTCTTTGGACCGAAGGCGTCGGCGGCGTATCTGACGCAGCTGGGCAGGGAGTACCCGGTCGTGTCCATCAGCAGGCGGGTGCCGGACGCGCCGCTGGACGTGGTGCACACCGCGGAGGCCAAGGGCGTGCGGCAGGCCGTCGACTACCTGGTCGGCGAGGGGCATCGCGACATCATCCACATCGACGGCGGCACCGGCCCCGGCTCGGCGGAGCGCAAGCGGGCCTATCGCGCCGCAATGCGCAAACACGGTCTCGCCGACCACGGCAGGGTCATCCCGGGAAACCACACCGAGGACTCCGGCGTGCACGCGGCGGAGGTGCTGCTCGCGGAGGACGCGCTGCCGACGGCGGTGCTCGCGGCCAATGACCGATGCGCGCTCGGGCTGCTCGGCGCGCTGCACAAGGCCGGCGTCAAGGTGCCGCAAGAGGTGTCGGTGGTCGGGTATGACGACAGCCGCGTCGCGATGCTCTCCCACATCGGGCTCACCACAGTGCACCAGAACGCCGATGAGCTGGGACGACTCGCGGTGCGGGCAGCCGTCGAGCGGACCGAGACGCCAGCCATGCCCGGCCGCGAGCTGGTGCTCGACCCCGAGCTCCGGGTGCGCGGCACCAGCGGCCCGCCCCGCTGAACGCTGAGCGGCGATGGCCCAGCGATATGATAAATAGGTTATACTCACGGTTGTGAGCTGGGAGATCAGCCTGCATCCGGAGGTGGAGTCGTGGTACTTGCGGATCTGCGCTGAGGATGTTGAGTCCGCGGACCTGATCAGGGATGCGATCGACCAGCTCGCGGAGGAAGGCCCGACCGCGAGTCGCCCACTGGTGGACCGGGTCAAGGGAAGTCGCTATCACAACATGAAGGAGCTACGACCGCCATCGTCCGGCACGAGCGAGGTCCGGATGCTGTTCGCATTCGACCCCGCCAGAGAAGCCGTCTTCCTCGTGGCCGGTGACAAGGCAGGAAACTGGCGGCAGTGGTACCGCCACGCGATACCCCTTGCCGACGAACGCTTCACCGAACATCTGATCGCGCTGAAGGAGAAGGAGCGATGAACGCCGAGTACGCGAAATGGGACGACGTCAAGAACAAGGCGGAGGCGCTCGACCCCCGCAGTCCGGCTGAGCGGGATGCCGGGGCCGCTCTCGCTCGCGCACGCCGTGAGGCTTACGAACGCGGGCACCAACTCGCCGAGATGCGCAAGGCCGCTGGACTGACCCAGACCGCACTCGCCGAGGCTCTCGGCGTAACGCAGGCGAGGATTTCCAAGATCGAAGGCGGCGACGTCTCAGGCATCGACACTGTCCGCGCCTACGTCAACGCGCTGGGAGGCTCGGTCGACATCGTCGCAACCGTAGGCGACCGCACCTGGCAGGTCGCCTGAGCTCAAACGCCCATGGGGTGCCAGACGGTCTTGTCTTCCAGGTAGGCACGCAGCCGCGCGATTCCGGGCGGGGTCGTCCAGTCCGGTTCCTGCTCCGGTAGTCGCAGCACCCGCTTCACCGTGTCGGCGGCGGCGCGCGCCAGCTCCACCCGCTGCTCGGCGTCGGCGCCAGTCAGGTCAAGCGCGTTCACGTCCGCGTGCGAGGCCAGCCACGGCCCCAGCTCGGCCGCCTGACCGGTCAGCAGGTTCACCACCCCGCCCGGCACGTCGGACGTCGCGAGCACCTCGGCGAGCGTGATCGCGGGCAACGGCCGCGCCGCACTGCTGACCACCACTGCGGTGCAGCCCGTTGCCACCACCGGAGCGAGCAAGCTGACCAGCCCGAGCAGCGACGACCGTTGCGGCGCCAGCACCCCGACGACGCCGGTCGGCTCCGGCACGGTGAACGAGAAGTACGGGCCGGCCACCGGGTTCGTCGCGCCGAGCACGGCGGCGAGCTTGTCGGTCCAGCCCGCGTACCACACCCACCTGTCGATCGCGGTGTCCACAACGGACTCGGCGTCCCCGGACGGCAGGCCCTCGGCGTCCCTCACCTCGGCGACGAACTGCTGCCGCCTGCCCTCCATCACCTCGGCCACCCGGTACAACACCTGGCCCCGGTTGTACGCCGTCGCACCCGACCAGCCACCGAACGCGCCACGCGCGGCCACGACGGCGTCGCGGAGGTCCTTTCTGGACGCCTGTGCCGCGTTGGCCCGGAACGCGCCGTCGTGCGAGGTCACCGGGTAGGACCGCCCAGACTCCGAGCGCGGGAACTTCCCGCCGACGTAGAGCTTGTACGTCTTGGCAACGCCGACCCGCTCAGTCATCGTCGTCCCCCTGCAGATACGCCGCCAGCCCGGACCGGCCGCCCTCGCGCCCGAAACCGGACTCCTTGTAGCCGCCGAACGGCGCGGCCGGGTCGAACCGGTTGAACGTGTTGGCCCACACCACCCCGGCGCGCAGCCTGCTCGTCAGCCACAGGATCCGCGAGCCCTTCTCGGTCCACACCCCGGCCGACAGCCCGTACGGCGTGGTGTTCGCCATGGTCACCGCCTCGTCCAGGGTGCGGAACGTCTGCACCGACAGCACCGGCCCGAAGATCTCCTCCCGCGCGATCCGCATCGACGACTCCACGTCCGAGAACACCGTGGGCGCGAAGAAGAATCCCCTCTCCGGCACCGGGCACGGGCTCGTCCACCGGCTCGCGCCCTCGCCCTCTCCCGACGCGACCAGCTCCCGGATCTTGGCCAGCTGCTCGGCGGAGTTGATCGCGCCGATGTCGGTGTTCTTGTCCAGCGGGTCACCGATTCGCAGCGTCTCGACCCGCGCGCGCAGCTTCGTCAACACTTCGTCCACAACGGACTCCCGCACCAGCAGCCGTGACCCGGCGCAGCAGACGTGGCCCTGATTGAAGAAGATGCCGTTGACGATGCCCTCGATCGCCTGGTCGATCGCGGCGTCGTCGAACACGATGTTGGCCGCCTTGCCGCCAAGCTCCAGCGTCAGCCGGGTGCGGCTGCCGGCGAGCTGGCGCTGGATCTGCTTGCCGACCTCGGTGGACCCGGTGAACGCGACCTTGTCGACGCCGGGATGGGACACCAGCGTCTGCCCGACGTCGCCCCCGCCGGGCACGATGTTGACCACGCCGGGTGGCAGCTCCGCCTGCTGGCAGATCTCGGCGAACACCAGCGCCGTCAGCGGGGTCGTCTCGGCCGGTTTGAGCACGACGGTGTTGCCGGTGGCCAGCGCGGGCGCGATCTTCCACGCCAGCATCAGCAGCGGGAAGTTCCACGGGATCACCTGCCCCGCGACGCCCAGCGGCTTCGGATCTCGCCCCAGCCCCGCGTAGCCGAGTTTGTCCGCCCAGCCCGCGTGGTAGAAGAAGTGCGCGGCGGCCGTCGGGATGTCGGTGTCGCGCGACTCCTTGATCGGCTTGCCGTTGTCGAGGCTTTCCAGCACGGCGAGTTCGCGGGCGCGCTCCTGGATCAGCCGCGCCAGCCGGAACACGTACTTCGCCCGCTCCGTCCCCGGCATCGGCGACCAGACCCGCTCGAACGCCTCGCGAGCAGCGGAAACCGCGTTATCCACATCGGACGACGACACTGTGGACACCTCGGCGAGCACCTCGCCGGTGGCCGGATTCAGCGTCTTGAGCGGCTCTCCGCCGCCGTCGGTGAACTCGCCGTTGATGAACGGCTGGTAGTGCTGCTTCACCCGCGCGATGTCCGGGTTCTCCGGCGCGGGCGCGTAGTCGAACACCGTCTCCCCCTTCACTCCGGCAGGTACACCGGACTGCTGTAATGACCGTCCTGTTTGGCGCGTCGTTGCAGCAGCAGGTCGTTGAGCAGGCTGGACGCGCCGAACCGGAACAGCGACGGCGTCAGCCACCGCTCCCCGGCGACCTCCTTCACCGCGACCAGGTACCGGATGGCGTCCTTGGTGGTGCGGATGCCCCCGGCCACCTTCACCCCGCGCGGCTCGCCGGTCGCCTCGTGGAAGTCGCGCACGGCCTGCAGCATGACGTGGGCGACCGGCAGCGTCGCGGCGGGGGAGATCTTGCCGGTCGACGTCTTGATGACATCGCCGCCGGCGAGCAACGCGAGCCAGGACGCCCGGCGCACGTTGTCGTATGTCGCCAGCTCGCCGGTCTCCAGGATCACCTTGAGATGCACAGTGTTTTGCGCTGCCGCACACAATGCTTTAACCGCGACGATCTCGTCGTACACGTCGCCGTAACGGCCTTCGAGGAACGCGCCCCGGTCGATCACCATGTCGACCTCGGTCGCGCCGGAGTCGACCGCGAGCGCGGTGTCGGCGAGCTTGACCGAGCGACTGGAACGGCCGGAGGGAAAGGCGGTGGCCACACTCGCGACCGCGACGCCGGTGCCTGCCAGCGCCTCGACGGCGGTCGCGGCGAGGTCCGGGTAGACGCAGACGGCGGCGACATGCGGGGTGTCGGGGCGCTGCGGGTCGGGCCGCACCGCCTTCGCGCACAGCGCGCGCACCGAGCCCGCGGTGTCGGCGCCTTCCAGCGTGGTCAGGTCGACCATGCCGATGGCGGTGTCGATCGCCCAGCGCTTGGCGTCCTGCTTGACGCTGCGGGTCGCCAGCCCCGCCGCCCGCTGCTCGACGCCCACCTGGTCTACGCCGGGCAGGCCGCGCAGGAACCGGCGCAGACTCGACTCGTCCCGAGTGGCGTCGGCCAGCACTACAGGCATGGGGGAAGTCTAAAGCGTTGATCCCGTGCGGCGGGGCCGGAACGCCCGCCGCACGGGATCACCCCCAGTGGTCAGGCGATGGCGTAGGCGATGCCCGCGATGGCGAAGCCCATCAGGCCGACCAGCGTCTCGAGCACCGTCCAGGTCTTCAACGTGGTCTTGACGTCCATGTCGAAGAACTTGCTGACCAGCCAGAAGCCGGAGTCGTTGACGTGGCTCGCCATCACCGAGCCTGCCGAGAGCGCGAGCACGATCGCCGCGAGCTGCACCGAGTTGTAGTCACCGTTGGCGACGACCGGCTGCACCAGACTCGCCGAGGTGATCAGCGCGACGGTCGCCGAGCCCTGCGCGACCCGCAGCGCGGTCGCGATGACGAACCCGGCCACGATGACCGGCAGCCCGATGCCTTCGAGGCTGTCGGCGAGCGCGCCACCGATGCCACTCGACTCGAGCACGCCGCCGAACATGCCACCGGCGCCGGTGACCAGGATGATCGCGCACACCGGGCCGAGCGCGGAGTCGAGCAGCTTCTCGATGACGTCGCTGCCCCTGCCGCGCCGCCTGCCGAGCACGTAGGTCGCGACGAACACGGTGATCAGCAGCGCGATCGGAGTCTCACCGAAGGTGCGCACCACGTTGTACCAAGTGGCGTCGTCGCTGACCAGACCGGCGGCCCGCGCCGCGTCGAGGCCGGTGTTGAAGAAGATCAGCACGAGCGGAAGCAGCAGCAGCCAGACGACCGTCGCCGTGCGGGGCGGGTTCTCGTCGTGCTCGGCCTGCGGGCCACCGGCGAGGACGTCATGCACCGGCAACACCCAGCGGCGGCCGGCCCAGAGCCCGAACAGGTAGCTGGTGACGTACCACGTCGGGATCGCGACGACCAGGCCCAGCAGCACGACGATGCCGATGTCGGCGCCGAGCAGCTCGCCCGCGGCGACGGGGCCGGGGTGCGGCGGCACGAAGACGTGCATCACCGAGAACGCACCGGCGACGGGCAGGCCGTAGCGCAGCAGCCCTCCGCCGACCCGCCGGGCGACGGTGAACAGGATCGGCAGCATCACGACGAGGCCCGCGTCGAAGAAGATCGGAAACCCGAAGATCAGCGATGCGACGCCGAGGGCGAGCGGCGCTCGCTTCTCCCCGAACTTGCCGATGAGTGAGTCGGTGAGCGCCTGCGCGCCGCCGCTCACCTCGACCAGTCTGCCGAGCATCGCCCCGAGACCGACGAGCAGCGCCACCTCGCCGAGCGTCGAACCGAACCCGTCGAGGAGGACGTCGATGATGCTGTCTGGCGGGATGCCCGTGGCGAACGCGGTGAGCAGGCTGACCGTCACCAGCGCGAGGAAGGCGTGCACCCGCAGGCCCATGATCAGTATCAGCAGCAGCGCGATCGCGCCTGCCGCGATACCGAGCAGCGGACCCGCTCCCAATGTGGATTCCATCATGAAGCTCCGTTGCTTGTTGACTGACGCGGGTCAGACGGCACGGGCAGGCCGAGCCCGGCGATCGCGGTGGCCGCGACCGCCTGCGGTGCGTCCGCCGGGTCGACGCGGACGCCGTCCTCGTCCGCGGCGAGCGGTTCGAGGTCGGCGAACTGAGACCCGAGCAAGGTGGATGGCATGAAATGTCCGGACCGCTTCCTGAGCCGGTCCCGCACGACGTCCTCCGACGTGTGCAGGAAGACAAACCGCACGTCGGCGTCGGCCTCCCGCAGCAGGTCGCGGTAGACCCGCTTCAGTGCGGAACACGAGACGACGACGCTCGCCCCGGCGGCGTTGCGGTCGCTGATCCAGTCCCTGATCGCGCGCAGCCACGGCGCGCGGTCGGCGTCGGTCAGCGGCTGCCCGGCCGTCATCTTGTCGATGTTGGCCGGCGGATGGAAGTCGTCCGCCTCGGCAAGCGGCCAGCCGAGCGCGTCCGCGATGAACTGGGCCGTCGTGCTCTTGCCGACACCGGAGACTCCCATGACGACCACGCAGGTCGCCCGTGAGCGATCGGACATCCACGCCCTCCCCGCAGCGCGGCACGTCCCGGCCCCACTGCCGTCATTGATACTACCTTTGGCGGAGAAAGGTAGCACCTAACGGAGGACGGGGGAAGAGCTTGGATCGGGATAGGCTGCGTAAGTGACCCCCCGAGCAGAACGGATCGCGACCCAGGGCGCGCTGCACGACTCCGTCCTCGACGCGATCGGCACCCAGATCACCAGCGGCGAGCTGGTCGCGGGGGACGTGTTGACGCTGGAGGGAATCCAGGCGCGCCACGGCGTCTCCCGCACCGTCGCGCGCGAGACGATGCGACTGCTCGAGTCGCGCGGGCTGGTGACGTCGAAGCGGCGGGTCGGCATCACCGTGCAGCCGCTGTCGTCATGGCAGGTCTACGACCCCAAGGTGATCTGGTGGCGGCTGTCGGGCCCGGACCGCGACGCGCAGCTGCGCTCGCTCACCGAGCTGCGGATCGCCGTCGAGCCGCTGGCCGCCTCGGCCGCCGCACGCGGGGCATCGGCCGCCGAGCGGGAGCGCGCGGTTGAGCTGGCGGCCGAGATGCGCACCCTCGGCGAGGCGGGAAAGCTGGCGGAGTTCATGCAGCTGGACATCGAGTTCCACGCGCTGCTGCTGCGGGCGGGCGGCAACGAGATGTTCGCCGCGCTCAGAGAGGTCGTCGCCGTCGTGCTGCGGGGACGGACGACGCTGGGGCTGATGCCGCACAAGCCGGTCGCCAAGGCGCTCGACCTGCATGAGGCCGTCGCGGCGGCGGTCGCAGCCGGTCGCCGTGACGACGCCGAGACCGCCATGCGCGAGCTGCTCTCCGAGGTCCGCGACGCCATGACGCGCTGAGCAGGTTCAGATCATCCGGTGCTTGTCCGGCGGCGGGGTGCGGGGCCTGCGCTTGACCATGACACCGCCCCAGAACGCGAAGCCGTTGACGGTGACCACCGGCCCGGCCGGGTCCGGGTCCCGGCGCGCGTCACCCCTGCTGTCGAAGCCGCCCATGAGGCCGAATCCCGTGACCTCGACCCGGATGTCGTCCGGCACCACGATCTCGATGCCGCCCATGATCGCGATAGCCGTGATCGTGACGTGCTGCTCGGCGAACGTCGCCTGGCGCAGGTCGATCTCGACGCCGCCGCAGAACGCGAAGCTGGTGTGCTGGGCAGGCACGCACCAGTTGCCGGTGCGGGCCGCGCTCGACATGACGGCCATGGAGAACGTCGAGCCGGGCGTGCCGCCGACGCGCGGGTGCCCCACCGCGGTGCCCGGCGCGGGCGCGGGCGCGTTCGGCAGGTCGGCCGTGAGCGGCGCGAGGTCGGCGTGGGTCCTGGCGGCGTAGACGGCGCCAAGCCGCTCCTCGAGCTCCGTCATCGTGATCCGGCCCTCGCTGAGCGCGCGATGCAGCACGCCGGCGACCCGCTCCCGGTCGGCGTCCGACGCGCGCAGCGCCGGCGGCCGTGCCTCGTCTGGCTGATCCTGAGTCACGGCACCGAGCGTAGCGCGCATACCGGACACTCAGGGCGAGTTTTCGGCGACACCGGGAGCGATACTGTCACCCCATGGACGTGCTGCTGGTCGACCACCCACTCAGCAAGGCCCGGCTGTCGATCATGCGCGACAGCCGCACCGACAACGCCGGTTTCCGGCATGCGCTGCACGAGTTGACGATGATGCTGGTGTACGAGGCGATGCGGGACGCGCCGCTGCGCACCGAGACCATCAGCACGCCGGTGGGTGACACCGACGCCTACCGGCTCGCCGACCCGCCGCTGCTGGTGCCGGTGCTGCGGGCGGGGCTCGGCATGGCCGACCAGGCGCACCGGCTGGTGCCGGAGGCGCTGATGGGCTTCGTCGGACTGGCCCGCGACGAGGAGACGCTGCGGCCGACGCCGTACATGCAGTCGCTGCCGCCCGACCTGACCGGGCGACCGGTGTTCGTGCTCGACCCGATGCTGGCCACCGGCGGGTCGATGGAGTACACCATCCGGCTGCTGACCGAGCGCGGCGCCACCGACGTAACGGCGGTGTGCGCGCTCGCCGCGCCGGAAGGGCTCGACCGGCTGCGGGAGTCGGGGCTGCCGGTGCGGGTCGTCACGGCGGCCGTCGACGAGCACCTGAACGACGTGGGGTTCATCGTGCCCGGCCTCGGTGACGCCGGAGACAGGCAGTACGGCGCGCGATAGTCGGCTTGACCTTGACTGCACGATGACTGCAAAATGAAGTCATGACGGTGTTGACAGTTCGAGATGTGCCAGACGACGTCAAGGACGCGCTGGCACGTGATGCTCGGGAGCGCGGCCAGTCGTTGCAGGCGTTCGTGCTGAGCGTGCTGGAGCGCGAGGCAGCGTTCGGGCGTAACCGCGAGCTGCTGGCCGAGATCGACCGCGAGCTGGCCGAGGGCGGCGGTGCCGGTGCGGACGCACCCGACGCGGCAGATCTGATCGCCGAGGCGCGCGAGCGGCGGGCGTGATCGTCGTCGACGCCTCGCTGCTGGCGAACATGCTGGCCTACACCGACCAGCGCGGCCGCAAGGCACGGGCGGCGCTGAGCCGGGACACCCGCTGGGCGGCGCCAGAACACTGGAAGTCGGAGGTCTTCTCCGCGATCCGGGGCCTCGCTATCGGCGGCAAGATCACCGATGAGCGGGCGGCTTGGGCGCTCGACCGCCTACCCCGGCTGGGGATGGACCACGTCTCGCTCGACGGCCTGCTGCCCCACATGTGGCGGATGCGCGAGAGCATCTCCGGCTACGACGCGGCGTACGTCGCATTAGCCGAGCAGCGCGGACTGACGCTGACGACCTCGGACGCCCGGCTCGCCCGCGCCGCGACGACCCACTGTCGGGTGGAGCTCGTGACCTGAGCTCAGCCGCGAATGTGGGACACGGCGTCCTGAAGGTGGGACACGGCGTCGGAGAGTGGCACCCGGGTCTGGTCGCCGGTGGTCATGTCGCGCACGGTGATCTCGCCCGCCGCCTGCTCGTCCGGGCCGTAGAGCACCGCGAACGCCGCGTGCTGGGTGTTGGCCCACTTGAGCTGCTTGGCCAGCTTGCGGGTGGCGCCGAGGAACGTCCCGACCCGCAGTCCCGCCGCCCGCAGCTCCCCCGCGAGCCGCGCCATCTCCACGTCGGCGCCGAGCACCGTGACGGCGACGTCCAGTCCCCTCGGCGAAGCCTCCGCCGCGTCCCGCGCCGACAGGATCCGCTCCAGCCCGATCGACCCGCCGCAGGCGGGCTGATCCGGCCCACCGAGCGCGGCGACCAGCCCGTCGTAGCGCCCGCCGCTGGCGATCGAGCCCGGGTACCCGGCCGCGCTGACCTCGAAGATCACGCCGGTGTAGTAGTCGAGCCCGCGCACCATGCGCGGCGTGAACACCACCCGCCCCGCGGGCAGGCTCGACGTCAGCTCCAGCCCCCGGTCGACCTCGGCGAGCCCGCGCTTGCCCCGCTCCGAGGCGTCCAGCTTGTCCCGGATGCGGCCGACGTCGCCGGACGCGAGGTCGGCCACCAGCGCATCGGCCGTCTCGGCGGCGACACCGCGCTCGACCAGCTCGGCCACCACCTGCTCCGGCTTCAGCTTGTCCAGCTTGTCCAGCGTGATCAGCACCTGGCCGCCGAGCGAGTCCGGCACCTGGTACGCCTCGAGCAGCCCGAACAGCGCCTGCCGCGAGTTGATCTCGAAGGTGAAGTCCTCCACGCCGAGCGCGACGAGGCCGTCGTTGACCGCCGCAATGATCTCGGCGTCGGCCAGTTCGGACGACGAGCCGACGATGTCGATGTCGCATTGGGTGAACTCGCGGAACCGGCCCTTGCCCGGCCGGTCGGCGCGCCACACCGGACCGATGGCGTAGCGCTTGTACGGCGACGGCAGCTGACTGCCGTAGGTCGACACCACGCGCGCCAGCGGCACGGTGAGGTCGTAACGCAGCGCGAGGTCGGCCTCACCGGACGCCTCGTGCTCGCCCCGGCGCAGGATCTTGAAGACCAGCTTGTCGCCCTCGTCGCCGTACTTGCCTGTCAGCACCTCGATCCGCTCGAACGCGGGCGTGACGAGCGGGTCGAAGCCGTAGCGCTCGAACACCTCCCGCACCGTGCCGAACGCGGCCTCACGGCGACGCACGTCGTCGGCGAGAAAGTCGCGCGTCCCTGACGGTGGTTCGGCGGCTTGCGCCATGAATCTTTCCTCCTGCGTGTTTCGCGGTGCTGCCCCAGCGCACCATTGTCGCCTGTCGGTGTTGAGGCCGGTCAGCGACCCGAGCGTAGCGAGGCGCGCGAGCCGATAAGCACGGCGAGCACCGCGCCGGCGAGGCAGATGAACGCCGTGATGGCGAAGATCTCGCCGTACTGGGTGAGCAGCGCGTCGTTGAGGTGGCGGCGGAAGTCCGCCTGAGCGTGGGCCGCCTCATGCTTCGACATCCCGATCGTGATCGGCAGCGGCACCTCGGCCATCAGCTGGTTGAACCGGTAGAGCCCCCACGCCGACAGCGCGGCGACGCCGACCAGCATCCCGGTCATCCTGGCGACGACGACCGCCGCCGACGCGATGCCGTGCTGCGCGGCGGGCACCACCCGCAGCACCACCGACGAGATCGGCGCGATGACGAGACCGAGCCCGAACCCGACGACGGCCAGGTCGGTGTCGAGCATCGGCAGCGCGACGAACCCGAGGTCGTGCCACGCGGTCAGCGGGTCGGCGGGCCACGCCGACAGCAGCAGGAACCCGGCCGCAGCGAGCAGCATCCCGGCGACGGCGACCCAGCGCTCGCCGAACCGGCCGGCCAGCACGCCGCCGAGCACCGCCCCGATCGGCAGCGCGATCAGGAACCGCAGCAGCAGCGCGATCGCGCCCGCGTCGTCGCGGCCGAGCAGCGACTGCGCGAACAGGTCGACGTCGACCAGCGTCACCATCAGCCCCGCGCCCGCGGCGGCGCTGACACCGAGCGCGGCGAAGAACGGCCGCAGCCACACGCCGGTGGTGTCGATCAGCCGCACCCTTGCGCGCTTCTCCCAGAGCACGAACGCCAGCAGCGCGACGGCGGCCGCCCCGAGCAGCCACGGCCCGCTCTCCGGCAACACCCGCTCGCCGGGCTCGGGGTTGTAGAGGCCGACCACGACCAGCCCGAGCGTCGCCGCGAGCAGCAGCCCGCCGACGACGTCGAGCTTCGCCGACTCGCGCCGCGCGCCGCCGTTGGGCAGCGCGAGCTGCACCGCGACCATCGCGAGCACGGCGAGCGGCAGATTCAGCCAGAACACGCCGCGCCAGCCCGCGATGGCGGCGATCGCGACGCCGTAGAGCGGGCCGAGCACGCTGCCCAGCTCCTGCGCCGCGCCGACCCCGCCCAGCACGCTCGCCCTGCGGCGCTGCGCGAACAGGTCGGCGGCGAGCGCCATCGTCACCGGCAGCAGCGCTCCGCTCGCGACGCCCTGCACCACCCGGCCCGCGACGAGCACGTCGACGTCGTGGGCCAGCGCGGTGACGACGGATCCGGCCGCGAACCCGGCCAGGCACGTCTGCAACAGCAGCTTGCGGCCGAACCGGTCGGAGGCCTGCCCGAGCAGCGGCATCGCGGCGACGTAGCCGAGCAGGTAGCCGGTGACGACCGGGGTGAGCCGTTCCAGCCGGTTGATCGGGATGCCGACGCCGTCGATGATCTGCCGGAACAGCGCGATGACGACGTAGGTGTCGAGCGCGCCGAGCAGCACGGCGAGCCCACCTGCCCCGATCGCGCTGTACCGCGCGCTGCGGGACGTGGTCAGGCTCATCGCGGTGGGACGATCGTCACCGGCTCGTTGATGTCCGACAGCGTCACGGTCACCGTGCCGCTCTTACCCGGGAAGTCCAGCGCCGCCTTCACCGGCTGGTTGCCGTCGCCCTGGCTCACCCACAGCGTGATGTCGGCGTCGCTGTTCGCGCCGGGAATCAGCCCCGCGATGTCCTCCTTGGCCGCGGTGCCGGTGATCTTGTAGCTGGGGGTGCCGTTGACCTCCTCGGCCGCGACGGTCTCGGCGTTCGCGATGCCACGGATGAGCGCGGCGACGCCCCGGCTGGGATCGAGCACGGCGGCGAAGTCGTAGACCACCTTGGCCTGCGACGCCGGGATCACCTGGTAGCCGCCGCCGGTGTCGAGGTAGAGCGTGCCGTCGGCGAGCACGAAGCTCACTTCGGCGGCCGCCCCCAATGCGGTGATGATCGCCGTGCCCTTGGCGCCGACGTCGCCGCCCTCGGCGGTCAGGTCGCCGTCGATCTTGTCGACGCCAAAGCCGGGCACGGTGCCCGCGACGTCGATGCCGAAGTGGGTGCTGGTGATCCCGGCCGCCGTCTTCGCGGACTGCGCGGTGAGCGTCCCCGCGTCGGGCAGCGAGCCCAGCTCCGAGTCTCCTGAGCAGGCGGGCAGCACCGCGATCAGCGCGGCCAGCACGACGAGTGACCATCGGCGGACAAGCATGGCCGCATCGTACGCGTGGCCTGAACGCCGAACACGACGGCGGGAACGCAGGACACAACGTCCTGAGCGTGGGACACGACGCGGCGGGCGAACGTCAGAGTTCGCCGACGCCGGTGACGTGGACGACGGCGCTGCCTGCCTCGTCGGAGGCGGCGAGGTCGACCTCGGCCGAGATCGCCCAGTCGTGGTTGCCCTCGGGGTCGGCGAGCACCTGCCGCACCCGCCACACCTCGGTGTCGGTCTCGATGCGGAACAGCGCCGGTCCGCGCGCGTCCTGGCCGGTCCCGATCTCGTCGTACTCGGCGAAGTAGTCGTCCAGCGCGTCCGCCCACGCCTCGGCGTCCCAGCCGTCCTCGCGGTCCAACTCGCCGAGCGCCTCGTAGTCCTCCCGCGCGGCCAGCTCGACCCGGCGGAACAGCTCGTTGCGCACCAGCACCCGGAACGCCCGCTCGTTGCCGGTGACCGGGCGCGGCGCGTGGAGCTCGGGCCGGGTGACCGGCGCGGTGTCGTCGTCCGGGTGCCGCAGCGCCTCCCACTCGTCGAGCAGGCTGGAGTCGACCTGCCGCACCAGCTCGCCGAGCCATTCGATCAGGTCGATGAGCGGCTCGGTCTTGGCCTCGGCCGGCACCGTGTGGCGCAGCGAGTCGTACACGTCGGTGAGATACCGCAGCACCAGCCCCTCCGACCGGGCGATGCGGTAGTAGCCGATGTACTCGTGGAAGTTCATGGCGCGCTCGAACATGTCGCGTACGACCGACTTCGGCGACGGCCAGCTGTCGGCCACCCAAGGATGCCCCTGCCGGTAGGTCTCGAACGCCGCCTCGATCGTCTCCTCCAGCGGCTTCGGGTAGGTGACGTCCTCGAGCTGCTCCATCCGCTCCTCGTAGTCCATGCCGTCGGCCTTCATCGCCGACACCGCCTCGCCCCGGGCGAGGAACTGCTGCTGCGAGAGCACCGGACGCGGGTCGTCCACTGTGGATTCGACGACCGAGACGACGTCGAGCGGATAGGACGGCGACTCGGGGTCGAGCAGCTCGATCGCGGCGAGCGCGAACGGCGAGAGCGGCTGGTTCAGCGCGAAGTCGAACTGGAGGTCGACGGTCAGCCGCACCGACCTGCCGTGCTCGTCGGGCTCGGCCAGCTCCTCCACGACGCTCGCGGTGCGCAGCGCGCGGTAGATGGCGATGGCGCGCAGGATGTGCTTGCGCTGCTTGTCGCGCGGCTCGTGGTTGTCTTCGAGCAGCCGCCGCATGGCGGTGAAGGCGTTGCCGGGCCTGCCGATGACGTTGAGCAGCATGGAGTGGCTGACCCTGAAGCTCGACGTGAGCGGCTCCGGCTGGGCGGCGACCAGTCGCTCGAACGTCGAGTCGGTCCAGTTGACGAAGCCCTCCGGCGCCTTCTTGCGCACGATCTTGCGCTTCTTCTTCGGGTCGTCGCCCACCTTGGCCAGCGCCTTGGCGTTCTCGACCACGTGCTCGGGCGCCTGCACCACGACGTAGCCGTCGGTGTCGTAGCCCGCCCGGCCCGCGCGCCCCGCTACCTGGTGGAACTCGCGCGCCTTGAGGTGGCGCTGCCGGGTGCCGTCGAACTTGGTCAGCGCGGTCAGCACCACGGTGCGGATCGGCACGTTGATGCCGACGCCGAGCGTGTCGGTGCCGCAGATGACCTTGAGCAGCCCGGCCTGCGCGAGCTGTTCGACCAGCCGCCGGTACTTGGGCAGCATGCCCGCGTGGTGCACGCCGATGCCGTGACGCACCAGCCGGGACAGCGTCCGGCCGAAGCCCTTGGCGAACCGGAAGTCGCCGATCGCCTCGGCGATGGCGGCCTTCTCGGCCTTGCTGCACACATTGATGCTCATCAGCGACTGCGCCCGCTCGACGGCGGCGGCCTGCGCGAAGTGCACCACGTAGATCGGCGCCTGCGCCCCGTGCAGCAGCTCGTCGATGGTCTCGTGCAGCGGCGTCATGGCGTAGCGGTAGGTCAGCGGCACCGGGCGCTCCGCCGAGGTCACCACCGCCGTCGACCGGCCGGTGCGCCGGGTGAGGTCCTTCTCGAAGAAGGAGACGTCGCCGAGCGTCGCCGACATCAGCACGAACTGGGCGTCCGGCAGTTCCAGCAGCGGCACCTGCCAGGCCCAGCCCCGGTCCGGCTCGGCGTAGAAGTGGAACTCGTCCATCACGATCTGGCCGACGTCGGAGTCGCGGCCGTTGCGCAGCGCGATGTTGGCGAGGATCTCGGCGGTGCAGCAGATGATCGGGGCGTCGGGGTTGACGGCGGAGTCGCCGGTCATCATGCCGACGGCCTCGGTGCCGAACACCTCGACGAGCGAGAAGAACTTCTCCGACACCAGCGCCTTGATCGGCGCGGTGTAGTACGACCGCCTGCGTGTCCGATTCAAGCTCTGGTCCGCTCGCCGCGACATGTCGAGCTGATCTCGGCCGCCTCGGTCGAATTCGGCACCCGCGACCACCCTCCGGGCGGTCCCGTCTGCCGAATGGCGAGCGGCCCAACCGCACTGCGCGAGCGCGGCGAAGTGCGCCCCCATCGCGACCAGGCTCTTGCCGGAGCCGGTCGGCGTCGAGAGGATCACGTTGGCGCCGGAGACGATCTCGATGAGCGCTTCCTCCTGCGCCGGGTACAGCGAGAACCCCCGATCGGCGGCCCAGGTCGAGAATGCGTCGAAGAGGGCATCGGGGTCGGTATCGCCCGGCAGGGCGTCACGCAGCGTGGCCGCGGCAGCGGTTCGGGAGGCAGTCATCAGCACTAAGGGTGCCATTCAGATGCGGCCATTCGAGCGGCGCTCCTACCACGATTGGTGACCTTTCGGGCTCGCACGCTCACGTTTCGCCGATACCGCCATCGCCCCCGGAGTGGGAAACCCGTAGGCTGCGCGTGCGCGTTAACCCTATACGTGTACAGGTCGTACGGCTGTTCAGCGGAGGATGCTAGTGGCAACCGACATCATCCCGATCGAACTCGGGCTGCCTCAAGGCGATCTCGTCACGCTGTGGGCGCCACGCTGGCGTGAGGACGGCGAGGAGTGGGAGGCCTTCCTCGGCGACGAGGAGGACCTGTTCGCCTTCCCCGACGCCGCCCACCTCGCGGCCTACGTCCGCACGGCCGAGCAACACGATCTGATCGACCACCCGTCGTGGAGCGTCGTTCCCGAGCTCAACGTACCCGAGCTGATCCCCGACGACGACCACTCCTACGACCTGGTCGGCGTGCCCGAGCTGGTCGCGGAGGAGCCGGACTCGTGGACCATCGGCGAGCTCGCCGAGATCATCGGCATCGTGCGCTCGCTGGCCGACGTGTGCGAGCTGGACGAGGTGCACGAGGTGCTCGACGCGCACGAGGGCTTCTCGCTGTTGCAGCAGGGCAGGCTGCCGTTCACCGGCCGCGAGGGCGCCAAGCTCTGGAACGACCTCTCGGCGGCGGTGTCGGAGAAGTGGGACACCGTGCTCGACGTCATCGACGACCTGGTGACCGTGCCCGACATCGACAAGGCGACCCTCGACGAGACCACCGAGGAGCTCGCGGCCTTCCACGAGGAGTCCGCCGAGTCCGAGGCCGGTGTCGACAAGGAGGGCACCCGCGCCGACTCGGACGACGACGTCGATGACGACGCACCGACCGGGTTCTGGGGCGAGGTCGGCATCGACCCGATCAAGATCGTCACCACCAACAACGCGTACTTCAGCCTGCGCTGCTACCTGGACGACGAGCCGATCTTCCTCGGCGCCGACGGCAGGATCGACGTCTTCACCTCGGAGCGGGCGCTGGCCCGGCAGCTCGCCGACGCGGGCGAGCTCGGCGACAACGACCTCGCCGAGATGCCAACGTGGCCCGACGTCGTCGCCCGGGCCACCACCGGTGACCTCGACGTCGAGGTCACCGACGTCAACACCTACGTGCTCGCCGGGCTCGACGAGGACATCACCGACGGGCCGACGGCCGTCGACCCGAACCAGCTCGACCTGGCCGTCGAGCTGCTGGCCGACGTGGCCGACTGGGCCGGTGACGACACCGTGTCCGAGGCGCTCGCCGAGTCGGAGCGGCTCGGCTGGTTCGCGTCGTTCGCGCTGAAGCCGGACCTGAACCGGCTCGAGCCGAGCCCGCCGTTCGACGAGGAGCTCGCCGCCTGGCAGAAGCTGGTCAACGACCTCGAAGACCGCCTCCGCGTGCACTGATCGTCATCTCGACGCTGCGGTCGGTGATCTTCACGGCTTTGTCCCAGCGAACCTCACCCTGAGGTGCAGGTTCAGCCCCGAGCGGCCCCCGCCGTTGGGCCGAACGGCTGACCTGGGGATGACGCGACACGCGTGGGGGTGCCACAGACCGCGACTCGACTATGGCTAAGCTCTCACACACTCCTCACCCCAACCGTGCCGACGAAGGTCAATGCCGTGACTGAGAACTCCATTGCCCCGTCTTTCGATCGCATGCGCAACATGCTTGTGCGTGCGGCCGAAGTCCGGGAGAGCGAACAGCAGCAGGTCTTCGACGCCCTCGATGACATCTACGCGAGGCTGTCACCCGTCGAGTCGCTTGGCGCCGTGCGCAAGCGCCTCTCCGAGCTGCCCGACCGCACCGAGGTCGGCGTGCTCGCCGAGCGCATCGACGAGACGATGTCGCGCCTCGAGGCCCAGGACAAGGCGATGGCAGCCATCGCGCGGGCCGTCGACGGCATCGTCGACAAGCTCGCCAAGCCCTTCGCCGAGCTCGGCGGACGGCTGGATGGCGTCGCGGGCAAGTTCGAAGGCGTCGCAGGCCGCATGGACGGCCTCGAGGACAAGCTGCAGAACATCCACCGCAGGCTCGACGAGCTCGAGATGCACCTCGACAAGCAGGACAGCAAGCTGGAGAGCCTGCCGAGCGCGGTGCACGGGCCGGTCCGCGAGCGGGTCGACACCGCCGAGGCCGCGCTGCGTGAGCGCGTCGACGCCGTCGACGCCGAGGCCAAGCAGCGGGCCGCCGAGTCCGAGGCCGCCTACCGCGACCAGCTCGCCTCGGCGCAGGAGGCGCTGCGCGAGCAGATCCGCGACGCGACGACCAAGCTCGACGTGACCGAGAACCTCAGCTCGATCACCGACAAGGTCGAGATGGTGTCGGTCAGCCTGGAAGAGCTCGACTCCCGTATCAACAAGGTCGAAGAGGGAATGTCCACCCGATTCGGTGATCTCGACGGCGTCGTCAAGGCCCGTATCGCCGGGGTCGAGGGCATCCTGTCCGACCGGCCGGACACCGAGTCGGTGAACGGCATCGTGCGCAAGAGCAACGAGGAGTCCGAGCGCCGCATCGGCGGGCAGCTCGACGAGGCGATGGCCACGTTCGCCGAGCTGATGCTCGGCGGCGGCCCGCAGCAGGTGACGCAGCCGACGCCGCCGCCGCGCCAGCCGCGTCGGACCCGCAGCAGCAACAACCGGGCCCGCAACGGCACCAAGAAGGAAGACACCGCCGACGTCTCAGGTGACTGACGACGTCCCGCCGGAGACGCCCCGCCACGCAGTGTCGTGGCGGGGCGTTTCATTTACCTCAGCACGTCGAGCACCAGCGGGCCCGGGGCTTCGGCGGTGGCCGCGATGCGGACGCCGTCCGCCAGTGCTGCGACGGCGGCGGGCACCGCGTCGGCGGTGTCGGTGTGCAGCTCCGCGAGCGGCTGGCCCTTGCGCACCTCGTCACCCTGCCTGGCGAGCAGCCGCACCCCCGCCGCGTGCTGCACCGGCTCGCCGGGCGCCGACCGGCCGGCGCCGAGCCGCCAGGCGGCCATGCCGACGGCGAGCGCGTCCAGCTCGGCCAGCACGCCGTCCGCCTCGGCCTCGACCACGTGGCGGTGTGCGGGCCGCGGCAGCGGCGCGTCCGGGTCGCCGCCCTGCGCGCGGATCATCGCCTGCCACGTCCGGTACACCTCACCGGACGCGAGCACCTCGGCCGGGTCGACGCCGGTGATGCCGGCGAGCGCGAGCATCTCCCGCGCGAGCACCAGCGTCAGCTCGACGACGTCCGGTGGCCCGCCGCCGCGCAGCACCTCGACCGCCTCGGCGACCTCGACGGCGTTGCCCGCCGTCAGCCCGAGCGGGCGGGACATGTCGGTCAGCACCGCCGCCGTCGCGACGCCGTGCGCGCGGCCGATGCCGATCATGGTGTGGGCCAGCTCGACGGCGTCCGGCCGGGTCTTCATGAACGCGCCGGAGCCGACCTTGACGTCGAGCACGAGCGACCGGGGACCGGCCGCGATCTTCTTGCTCATGATCGAGCTGGCGATCAGCGGAATGGACTCCACCGTCGCGGTGACGTCGCGCAGCGCGTAGAGCTTGCGGTCGGCCGGCGCCAGCGCGGCGCTCGCGGCGGCGACCACCGCCCCGACGTCGTCGAGCTGGGCGATCATCTCCGCCGTCGACAGCTCGGCGCGCCAGCCGGGGATGGCCTCCAGCTTGTCCAGCGTGCCGCCGGTGTGGCCGAGCCCGCGCCCGGACAGCTGCGGCACGGCGGCGCCGCACGCGGCGACCAGCGGCGCGAGCACCAGCGTGATCTTGTCGCCGACGCCGCCGGTGGAGTGCTTGTCCGCCGTCGGCCTGCCGACGTCGATGTGCAGCCGCTCCCCCGAGTCGATCATCGCGCGGGTCCAGCGGGCGGTCTCGTCGCCGTCCATGCCGCGCAGCAGGATCGCCATCGCCAGCGCCGCCATCTGCTCCTCGGCGACGACCCCGCGGGTGTAGGCGTCGACCACCCAGTCGACCTGGGCGTCGGTCAGCCGGCCGCCATCCCGCTTGGCGCGGATGACGTCGACGGCCGCGAACGGCTCAGCCATGGGTGTTCCCCGGCAGGTCCGCCGGGCCGAAGGCGTCCGGCAGCACGTCGGACATCGGCAGCACGCCGCGCGGCGTGTCGACCAGGCACGCTGGCCCGCCGAGCTCGTACAGGATCTGGCGGCACCGGCCGCACGGCATCAGCAGCTCACCGTCGCCGCTGCGACAGGCGACCGCGACCAGCCGTCCGCCGCCGGTCAGCCGCAACTGCCCCGCCAGCGTGCACTCGGCGCACAGCCCGACGCCGTAGGAGGCGTTCTCGACGTTGCAGCCGGTCACCGTCCGGCCGTCGTCGACGAGCGCCGCCGCGCCGACCCGCAGCCCGGAGTACGGGCAGTACGCGCTCGCCGCCGCCGTCTCCGCCGCGTCCCGCAACGCGGTCCAGTCCACTGTGGTCATAAGCAGACGATAGCCGCCCCCGCCGTGACGCACGACACGTTTTCCGAGGTCAGGCCTGTCTCGTCGGTCACAACCGGGAACCCGACGTGCGGTCCGCGGCGAACGCCCGATCTAAAGTCCTTGCGTAGTAACAAGTCCGCGTGAGGACTGCTCGCAGGTCCGAACGATCAGACACTGATGACGGAGGCCGTTCACGATGCCCACCACGGCTAGCCCGCCGACCGCGGCGGCGGGCGCGTCACGCAGGAGCGGAACGCTCTACATCGGCGACCCCGGCATGTGGTCCTGGGTAGCCCACCGCATCACCGGCGTGCTCACGTTCTTCTTCCTGTTCGTGCACGTGCTCGACACCGCGCTGGTGCGGGTGTCGCCCGCCGCGTACAACGCGGTCATCGAGACCTACAAGACCCCGCTGGTGGCGCTGCTCGAGGTCGGGCTCGTCGGCGCGGTGCTGTACCACGCGCTCAACGGCATCAGGGTGATGCTGGTCGACTTCTGGTCCAAGGGCCCGAAGTACCAGCGGCCGATGCTGTGGAGCCTGCTCGGCGTGTGGCTGGTCGTGATGGTGCCGGGCGCGTTCTTCATGCTGCAGCGCGCCGCGACCGAGCTGTTCGGAGGTCACTAACCATGACGGAGACGCTCACCCTCGACAAGCCGCGCTCCCCGCGCAGGCCGGCGGCTCGGCGCAGCAACTTCGAGCTCTACAGCTGGTTGTTCATGCGGCTGTCGGGCCTCGCGCTGGTGGTGCTCGTGCTCGGCCACCTGTTCATCATGAACATCGTCGACGGCGGCGTGCACCGCATCGACTTCGCCTTCGTGGCCGGCCGCTGGTCGTCGCCGTTCTGGCAGTTCTGGGACCTGCTGATGCTGTGGCTCGCGCAGCTGCACGGCGGCAACGGGCTGCGCACCATCATCGACGACTACGCCCGCAAGGACACCACGCGGTTCTGGCTGAAGATCATGCTCTACGCGTCCATGGTGGTCATCCTCGTGCTCGGCACCCTGGTGATCTTCACCTTCGACCCGACCATCGCCTGAGCCCAGCTGGGAGTTTTCATGCAGTTCCACAAGTACGACGTGTTGATCGTCGGGGCAGGCGGCGCGGGCATGCGCGCCGCGATCGAGGCGGGCCAGCGCGCACGCACCGCGGTGCTCACCAAGCTCTATCCGACGCGGTCGCACACCGGCGCCGCGCAGGGCGGCATGTGCGCCGCGCTGGCCAACGTCGAAGAGGACAACTGGGAGTGGCACACCTTCGACACCGTCAAGGGTGGTGACTACCTCACTGACCAGGACGCCGCCGAGATCATGGCCAAGGAGGCCATCGACGCGGTGCTCGACCTGGAGCGGATGGGCCTGCCGTTCAACCGGACCGAGGACGGCACGATCGACCAGCGCCGGTTCGGCGGCCACACCCGCGACCACGGCAAAGCGGCGGTGCGCCGCGCCTGCTACGCGGCCGACCGCACCGGGCACATGATCCTGCAGACGCTGTACCAGAACTGCGTCAAGCACGGCATCGAGTTCTTCAACGAGTTCTACGTGCTCGACATCGTGCTCAGCGACACCGAGGACGGCCAGGTCGCGACCGGCGCCATCGCCTACGAGCTGGCCACCGGCGAGATCCACGTGTTCCAGGCGAAGTCGATCGTGTTCGCCACCGGCGGGTTCGGCAAGGTGTTCAAGACGACGTCGAACGCGCACACCCTCACCGGCGACGGCATGGGCATCTACTACCGCAAGGGCCTGCCGCTGGAGGACATGGAGTTCTACCAATTCCACCCGACCGGACTCGCCGGGCTGGGCATCCTGCTCACCGAGGGCGCGCGCGGTGAGGGCGCGATCCTGCGGAACAAGGACGGCGAGCGGTTCATGGAGCGCTACGCGCCGACGATCAAGGACCTGGCGCCGCGCGACATCGTGGCGCGCTCGATGGTGCTCGAAGTGCTGGAGGGCCGGGGCGCCGGACCCGACGCCGACTACGTCTACCTCGACTGCACCCATCTCGGCGCGGAGGTGCTGGAGTCGAAGCTGCCTGACATCACCGAGTTCGCCCGCACCTACCTCGGCATCGACCCGGTGACCGAGCCGGTGCCGGTGTACCCGACGGCGCACTACGCCATGGGCGGCATCCCGACGACGGTGCGGGGCGAGGCGCTGCGCGACAACGACGCCGTCATTCCCGGCCTGTACGCGGCGGGCGAGGTCGCCTGCGTGTCGGTGCACGGCTCCAACCGGCTCGGCACCAACTCGCTGCTCGACATCAACGTCTTCGGCAAGCGGGCGGGCATCGCGGCCGCCGAGTACGCCAACTCGGTCGGCCACGTCGAGCTGCCGGACGAGCCCGCCGCGATGGTGCAGGGCATGGTCGAGACGCTGCGCTCGGCCGAGGGCGGCGAGCGGGTGGTCGAGATCCGCACCGAGCTGCAGCGGACGATGGACATCAACGCCGCCGTGTACCGCACCGAGGACACGCTCAAGCAGGCGCTGCACGACGTGCAGGCGCTCAAGGAGCGTTACGGCCGGGTCGCGGTGATGGACAAGGGCAAGCGCTACAACACCGACCTGCTGGAGGCCGTCGAGCTCGGCTTCCTGCTCGACCTGGCGGAGTGCCTGGTCAACGCGGCGCTGGCGCGCAAGGAGTCGCGGGGCGGGCACGCCCGCGAGGACTACCCGGACCGCGACGACACCAACTTCATGCGGCACTCGATGTCGTACAAGGTGCTGCCCGGCGGCAGCACGGGCCCCGACCCCGACGCCCCGCTCGGACTGACTGGTTTCCTTTCCGACATCCGGCTGGATTACAAGCCCGTTGTGTTCACCCGGTATGAGCCGATGGAGCGCAAGTACTGATGACAAGCACCGCTGCTGTTTTGGACAACACCGCAAACACCGCGTCCGAGATCCCGGCTCCGGACGGCTCGGTCACCGTCACGGTGAAGATCCAGCGGTTCAACCCGGAGGTCGACAGCGAGCCGCACTGGGAGTCCTACGACGTCCCGGCGCTGCCGACCGACCGGGTGCTGAACCTGCTGATCAACATCAAGGGCTACGTCGACGGCACACTGTCGTTCCGGCGGTCGTGCGCCCACGGCATCTGCGGCTCCGACGCGATGCAGATCAACGGCATGAACCGGCTGGCGTGCAAGGTGCTGGTCAAGGACCTGCTGGCGAAGAAGGGGAAGCCGACCACCATCACGGTCGCCCCGATCAAGGGCCTGCCGGTGATGAAGGACCTCTACGTCGACATGGAGCCGTTCTTCGAGGCGTTCCGTGCGGTGAAGCCGTTCCTGATCAGCTACGGCAACGAGCCAAGCCGCGAGCGGATCCAGTCGCCCGCCGACCGGGAGCGTTTCGACGACACCACGAAGTGCATCCTGTGCGCCTGCTGCACGACGTCGTGCCCGGTGTACTGGGCGGACGGCTCGTACTTCGGGCCCGCGGCGATCGTCAACGCGCACCGGTTCATCTTCGACTCGCGTGACGAGGGCGCCGAGGAGCGGCTGGACATCCTCAACGACACCGAGGGCGTGTGGCGCTGCCGCACCACGTTCAACTGCACCGACGCCTGCCCCCGCGGCATCCAGGTGACCAAGGCCATCCAGGAGGTCAAACGCGCCCTGCTGTTCAAGCGCGTCTGACGCCGTGTCCTGCGCTCGTGCCGCTGTGTCCCACGCTCAGGACGTCGTGTTCCACGTCGCGTACATCACGGCGTAGCGGCCACCGGCGACGACGAGTTCGTCGTGGCTGCCGAGTTCGATGATGCGGCCGTCGTCCACGACGGCGATGCGGTCGGCGCGCCTGGCCGTGGACAGCCGGTGCGCGATGATGATCGCGGTGCGGTCGGCGAGGACGACCTCGAGCGCCCGTTCCACCTGTTGCTCGGTCTTGAGGTCGAGGCTCGACGTGGCCTCGTCGAGCACCAGCACCTTGGGCCCGGCGAGGAGCGCTCTCGCCAGCGCGACGAGTTGCCGCTCACCTGCCGACAGCGACGCGCCGCGCTCGTGCACTACGGTGTGGATTCCGTCGGGCGCACGGTCGAGGAACTCACCCAGTCCCACCGCGCGAGCCGTCCGTTCCACCTCGGCGTCGCCGACGTCGGGGCGGGCGAAGGCGATGTTGTCGCGCAGGCTCAGGCTGAACAGGAACGGCTCCTGCGGCACCACGGCCAGGCCCTGGTGCAGCGAGTCGAGCCGCACGTCGCGTAGGTCGTGCTCGTCGATGAGCACCCGGCCGGCCGTCGGGTCGTACGCCCGTGTGACCAGCTTGGCGATGGTCGTCTTGCCCGCGCCGGTCGGCCCGACCAGCGCCAGCGTCTGTCCGGCCGGGATGTCCAGCGACACGTCGCGCAGCACCGGGTTGCCGTGGTCGTAGCCGAACGTCACCCGGTCCAGCCTGACGCGGCCCTCGACGTCGGGCAGCGGATAGGCGTGCGGTTCCTCGGCCACCGACACGTCGGTGCCCAGCAGTTGGCGCAGCTTGGTGATCCCGGCCTGCCCCTGCTGGTAGGCGTTGTAGAGCTGTGCCATCTGCTGCATCGGGGCGAAGAACGTCGTGATCGCCAGCAGGAACCCGGCCAGCTCACCCACCTGCATCTCGCCGCGCAGCACCATCCACCCGCCGAGCAGGAGCACGACGACGACGGTCAGCCGGCCGACGACCTCGCTGCCGGGACCGTAGATCGCGGCGATCCGCGCGGTGTAGCGGTTCGCGTCCCGATAACGGCGGGTGATGTCGACGTGGTCGTCGACGTTGCGCTGCTGCCGGTTGTGCGCGGCCACCACCCGGGTGCCGGAGAGGCTCTCCGACAGATGGGTGACCACCTCGGCCAGCCTGTCGCGCACCGCGAGATAGCCGTGTCCGGACACGCCACGGAACCACCAGGTCAGCGCGACCATCACCGGGATGACCACCAGGAAAGCGACCAGGGCGAGCTGCGCGCTGAACCAGAACAGCTGCGCGGCGAGCACCACGAGCGTCAGTCCCTGCACCAGGAGCTGCACCAGCCCCTCGTGCAGCAGCGCCTGCAGGTATTCGATGTCGCTGGTCATCCGGCTGATCAGCGCGCCCTTCTTCTGCCGGGTGAAGAAGTCCTGCGACAGCCGTTGCAGGTGGGAGAACACCCGCACCCGCAGCGTGTACAGCAGCCGCTCGCCGACGAGGCCGGTCCAGAGCGTGCGCCAGCGGCTCACCACGATCGCCAGCGCGATGAACCCGAGATACGCGAGGAAGACGCCGATCAGTACGCCGCGCGAGCCGGTGACCTCACCGCTGCCGAGATCCTCGAGGCCCATGCCCTGGTCGATGGCGAGCTGCGTGAGCAGCGGGCCGACGCGCAGCGCGATGGTCTCGACGACCACCAGCAGCAGGCAGCCGAGCAGCACCCATCTGAACGGCGCCAGGAAACGCCGCAGCGTCAGCGGGCGCCGGTCGTACTCGCTGCGGCTGAACGACACATCAGGCTCGGGATACTCGGGCTCGTCGGCGAGCACCACGTCGAGCCGCTCGCGCAGTTGGGGCGGCAACTCCCCGGACATCGAGCTGGCAGACATCAGACCGTCCCCTGCTCGTCCAGGTGGTCCGGATCGATCGGCCGCCACTCGACCTCGGGCGTCTCAAGCCGTGCCCGCTCGAGCCGCACGACCTTGGCCCACTCCTCGTCGGGCAGGTGGGCCAGCGCCGCCGCGTAGCGCGGCTCGGTCGCCAGCAGCTCCCGGTGGGTGCCCGCCGCCGCGATGCGCCCGCCGTCAAGCAGCACCACCCGATCGGCGAGGCTGAGCGTCGACAGCCGGTGCGCGATGATCAGCGTGGTGCGGCCGTGCATCAGTTGCCGCAGGCCGTCGTGGATGCGTCGCTCGGTTTCGACGTCGACGGCGCTGGTGGCGTCGTCCAGGATCAGGATCGGCGGGTTGACGAGCACCGTCCTGGCGATCGCGATCCGCTGTCGTTGGCCACCGGACAGCGTGTAGCCGCGCTCTCCCACCACCGTGTCGTAGCCGTGCTCCAGGCGAGTGATGAACTCGTGGGCGCCCGCGATCCTCGCGGCGGCCTCAACGTCGTCGTCGGACGCGCCCGGCACGCCGTAGCCGATGTTGTCGCGGATCGACGCCGAGAACAGGAACGGCTCCTCGAAGCAGATCCCGACATGCCGTCGCAGGCTGTGCAGCGTCAGGTCCATGACGTCATGCCCGTCGATGAGCACCGCACCCCGGTCCACGTCGTAGAACCGGGGGATCAGCTGCGCGATCGTCGTCTTGCCGGAACCGGTCGAGCCGACGAACGCGATGGTCTGCCCGGCGGGGATGCGCAGGTCAACGCCGTCGAGCACTTTCTGGCCGTCCTCGAACCCGAAGTGCACGCCCCGCAGTTCGACCTCGCCCCGGCAGATCGGCAGGTCGACCGCGCCGGGCCGGTCGACGACCTCGGGCTCGGCGTCGAGCACCTCGTAGATCCGGTGGGCGGACGCCGCAGCCCGCTGGCCCATCATCATGAGCATCCCGAGCATCCGGAACGGCAGTTGCAGCATCACCAGGTAGGTCAGGAACACCACGATGTCGCCGGGGCCGATCGAGCCGTCGAGCACGAGGAAGCCGCCGTAGAGCAGCACTGCGGCCTCGCCGACGCGGACGACGTTCTCCATCAGCGGGGCGAACGTGGCGCGGATCCGCACGAGGCGGATACCCGCCCACCGCAGTCGCTGCGCTGCGCGGGCGAGCACGCCGATCTGCCGCCGCTCCGCGCCGAACACCCGCACCACCTCGGCCCCGCTGACGTTCTCGTCGACGATCGTCGTGACGTCCGCCAGCCGCGACTGCACCAGCCACGACACCGGGTACATGTGCTTGCGCATGGCGAGCCCGACCAGGAACACCGCGGGCAGCGACAGCAGCGACAGCAGCGTGAGGCCGACGTGGATGGTCAGCATGAAGTACAGCGCAAGGAAGAACATCCCGAACTGCACGAAGATTATCGGCCCGAACGCCAGCAGCATCTGCATCATGCGGACGTCGGAGTTGGCGCGCGAGACGAGCTCACCGGTGCGGACCCGGTCGAAGAACGACGACGACAGCCTCGCCAGATGCCGGTACAACAGCGTGCGCAGGTCGAACTCCAGCGAATACGCCATCCGGAGCGTGAAGTACTGGGAGAGATAGGCCGAGCCGATGCCGGTGATCGTGATGCCGAGCAGGACGAGCACGTAGTGCGCGAGGGGTTCCCGCTGCCCGCCCGGAGCGGCCAGCGCCTGGTCGATCGCGCTACCCAGCCACAGTGGGAACAGCACCATCGCGACGACGTTCGCCAGCGCCGCGGCCAGGGCGACCAGGAAGACGACGCGATGCGCCTTGAGCAGCGGGAACGTCCGCCTGATCCAGCCCTTGCCCTGGTCAGGGTCGATATCGCGGACGGGCGGCGGAGGTCTTCGGCGCTGGTGGGCGTCGTTCGTCGCCGGGCGGCCAAGGGTCGACCGGCCCGCAAGGAGGTTCGTCATGATCGATCCCGTCACATCGGCGGACGACCGTTCCACTGAACGAAGTCGCGAAATCCCCCAATGAAGACAGGTTACGTCATCTGATGCCAGATGGACAACAATGCCACGTTGGCACTCAGTGCCAACGCGGAGGTTCGTGTCCCCCACTCACGGCGTTGTGTTCCACCGTCAGGACGCCGTGTTCAACACACGCGCCACGCCGCATCTCGGGACTCGCGGCACCAGAAGTCGGGACTCGCGAAGGACTACGGCCAGAAGACGGCGAGGCCCACGTTGAGGACGACGAGGCCGCCGAGGGCGGGCGAGAGCCACGTCGGCGTGGCCGGCTTGCGGACGAAGCCGCCCGCCAGCCCCAGGATCACCAGCACCACCAGCAGTTTGATGCCGATCTTGACGGGGTTGTACTCGACATCATCGAGCGCGGGGTCGAGGCCCATCAGCGCCAGGCCGGTGATCAGCTGCAGCCCGCCGCCGTGCAGCCAGCCCTTGTTCAGCGCCGCACCCCGGCCCGCCTTCAGCTCCAGCATGAACGTGCCGATCAGCATCGCCATGCCGAGCAGGTGCAGGAAGACCAGAACCAGCCGAAGAAACTCCATCGTCAGTCCTCAGTTCGCCGGGTGGCGGCGCGCAGACCGCGCCAGCCGATCACGCCGATGATCGTACCCAGGATGATCGACACGATCGTCAGCGCCGCGTGCACGTAGAAGAACGAATTCAGTGCGCCATCCGGGTCGCGGGCGTCGTCGCTCTGCCACAGGTTGCGGGCGAACGTCACCCAGATGACCCACGACCACACCCCGAACCCGAGCAAGAACAGCGAGACCGGCTTCGACATCCGCATGCCGGGAGGGTAACCGCATCGCGATTCGGTGACCGATCGGCTACGGGCTCAGCGCGAGGGCGGTCACAACCACGTCGCTCCCGTACGATCATTCCGGTGTCGAGCTGGACCATCCGCCTGCTGTCCACCGTCGTCGTGACCCTGCTCGGCGCCCTCCTGCTCACCCCGCTCGCCCACGCCAAGCCCGATCCCTGCAACCGTGTGCTGCCGCCACGCCCGGTCGACTCCTCCGAGGTCCCCAAGCCCGGTGAGCCGTCCCCGGCGCCGCTGCCGGTCCCGGAGACGCCGCCCGGCGGCGAGCGGATGGGCGCCTGCGGGCTGGTGCTCCCGGCGGGTGTGCACCGCCCGAAGGGGAAGATCACGGCGAAGTCGTGGCTGCTCGCCGACCTGGACCGCGGCACCGTGTTCGCCGCGAGAGACCCGCACGGCAGACAGCGACCCGCCTCGCTGATCAAGGTGCTGCTCGCGCTGGCCGTGATGGACAAGCTCGACTTCGACGACGCCATCACCGCGTCCCGCGCCGACGCGCACCAGGAGTGCAGCTGCGTCGGCATCGTGCGGGGCGAGCGCTACCCGGTCCACGACCTGTTCACCGCCATGCTGCTCGCCTCGGGCAACGACGTCGCGCACGCCTTCGGCTCCAAACTCGGCGGCACCGGAACCGCGCTGGCCACGATGAACCGGATCGCCGCGGACCTCGGCGCGGTGGACACCCGCGCGGCGACGACGTCCGGTCTCGACGGTCCCGGCATGTCGACGTCCGCCTACGACCTCGCGCTGATCTTCCGCGCCGCCATGGCGCAGCCGCGCTTCGCCAAGGCGGTCGTCACGAAGCGAATGCGGTTCACGACCCGGGAGGGCAAGCGGCCGATCACCCTCTACAACGACAACGACCTGCTGTACGACTACCCCGGCTTCCTCGGCGGCAAGACCGGCTACACCGACGACGCCCGGCACACCTACCTCGGTGCGGCCGAGCGCGGCGGCCGACGCATCGCGGTGGTGATGCTGCGGGCGGAGCAACGCCCGACGCTGGTGAGCGCGCAGGCGGCCAGCCTGCTGAACTACGGCTTCCGGCTGGCGCACCGGGGCGCCGAACCGGTCGGCACGCTGGTCGAGCCGAAGCGGGCGGTCACCCCCATCGCCGGCGCGCGGACCGTCGAATACGACGGCGACGATGCCGGGCCAACGGCAGCGGAAGGCACCAGCGCGGCCCGGGAGGTCGTCGTGCTGGTCATCGTCGCGCTCGCGCTGACCACGACGATCGTGCTGCACCGCAAGACGCGGCGCTGATCAGCGCTGCCTGCGTCGCCAGGTCAGTCCGGCCCCGAGCAGCCCGCCGAGACCCAGCAGACCGGCCGTGCTGGCCGGGCTCGGCCCGCGCCGGACATGGATGTTCGGCCGGATCGTCACCGGGACCGGCGGCGCGATCACGCCCGACTGGTTCTCCTTCGCCGTCGCCGTCCACGCGGTCACGAACAGCAGGAACCGCGAGACCAGGTTCGCGAACACCAGCAGGCCGAGCACCGGGCCGAACACCGCGAACGCCGGGTTGTCCGAGACCCCGGCAAGGTAGTACGTCGCCACCTGTTGCAGCAGCACGAAACCGATCGACGCGATCGCCGCGCCCTTGATCGCGCTGCGGGTCGCCACCTTCTCCCGCGGCAGTCGGGAGATCACCCAGAGGAACACCAGCATGTTGGCCAGCAGCGACAGCAGGATCGTCGCGACGCGCAGCAACGTTGTCCACGGCTGCCCCTCCAGGCCGGCGAGTTCGAGCAACGCGCTGCCGACCCCACCGCCGACCGCCATCAGCGCGAACGACACCAGCAGCGCGGTGCCGAGACCGACCAGCGCGGCGAGATCCTTGAGCGTCTTGGTCACGATCGGGATCTGCTGCTTCTCCTGCCCCCACTGCGCGGTGAGCGCGTCGCGCAGGTTGCTCATCCAGCCGATGCCCGCGTACAGCGCAATCGCGAGACCGACGATCCCCAGGCCGCCCGCCGACTGGGTCGCCGTATCGATGATGTTGTTGACGATGTCGTTCAGGCCGGGCGGCACCGAGCGGTCGATTCCCTCGCTGATCTGGTTGATCACCAGCTGGTTGCGCCCGATCACCACCCCGATGATCCCGAACGCCACCATCAGGATGGGGATCACCGACAGCACGCTGAAGTAGGTGATCGCGGCCGCGTAGTGGTCGCCGTAGCGCTCGTTGAACGCGTCGTTGGCGCGGAGGACGTGATCGAGCGCCGGGTACCTCCGGCGCAGCCGAGGCAGCAGTTTGTCCTTTTTGGTCTCGTGCTCAGCTTCCTTGGTCGCCACGGGCCATCACGTTAGCTCCTCACCTCGCTCCCCGCCGGGCATGCCGCGCCGACGTCACCGTAGGTGGTGGTGCGCTGCCGTGCGGGCCTTCCCGCCAGCTCGGCGAGGTGCTCCAGCTCGGCCACGCTGCGCGACGAGCCGTGCTCCGAACCGGCCATCCGCGAGATCGTCTCCTCCATCAGCGTGCCACCGACGTCGTTGGCCCCGCCGCGCAGCACCTGCGCGGTGCCGGTGTCGCCCAGCTTGACCCAGGAGCACTGGATGTTGCCGATCCGTCCGTGCAGTGCGAGCCGCGCGAACGCGTGCACCGCGCGGTTGTCGCGCATGACCGGGCCGGGCCGCGCGACGCCCGCGAGGTAGATCGGCGCGTTGTGGTGCACGAACGGCAGTCCGACGAACTCGGTGAAGCCACCGGTCTCGTCTTGCACCCCGGCGAGCACGCGCAGGTGACCGAGCCAGTGTCTCGGGTTGTCGACGTGGCCGTACATCATGGTGCTGCTCGACGGGATGCCGAGCCGGTGCGCCGTCGACACGACGTCCACCCAGGTCGCGGCGGGCAGCTTGCCCTTGGTCAGCACCCACCGGACGTCGTCGTCGAGGATCTCGGCCGCCGTGCCGGGGATGCTGTCGAGCCCGGCGTCGCGCAGCTCGGTCAGCCACTCGGCGACGCTGACGCCCGCCTTCGACGCGGCGGAGACGATCTCCATCGGCGAGAACGCATGGACGTGCATGCCCGGCACCGCCGCCTTGATGGCGCGCACGATGTCGGCGTAGTAGCCGACCGGCAGCTTCGGGTCGATGCCGCCCTGCATGCACACCTCGGTCGCCCCTGCCGCCGCCGCCTCGGCGGCGCGCGCCGCGACGTCCTCAGTGGACAGCCGGTAGGCGTCGGCGTCGCGTTCCCGCTGCGCGAAGGCGCAGAACCGGCAGCCGACATAGCAGACGTTGGAGAAGTTGATGTTGCGGTTGACGACGTAGGTGATGTCGTCGCCGACGACGTCGGCGCGCAACTCGTCGGCGAGCTTGGTGAGGGTGTCGAGGGTGTCGAGGGTGTCGTCGTCCGTGGTCAGCAGGGCCATGGCGGCGTCGGTGTTGGCCTCGTCCAGCAGTGCGGCCGGGTCGTCGGCCGCGAGCGCGAGCCCGGCGCGGACATCACTGTCCATTCTGGCCGGTGCTGCGGACGCGGTCAGGGAGTCCTTCAGCGCATCCCAGTCGCCGTAGACCGAGTCGAAGTCGCCTCGGCGATCGGTCGTGCGGCCGTCGGTGTCGATGGCGGCGTGCAGGTCGGCGCGGCCGGTGGTGTCGAACCCGCCGTCCGGCTCCTGCCATCCCCGCCCGACGACCGGCGCGGCGTCGTCGGCGAGACCGTCCGATGTGGCCAGTGCGCGCACGTGCTCGTGCAGCCGGACGTCGATCCATCGGTCGGCGTCCCGCACGTACCTCGGGTACACCGCGAGCCGTTCGGCCAGCTCGTACCCGGCGGCCGCGGTCCACTGCCGCAGCGCGTCGATCGCGGGCCACGGCCGTTCCGGGTTGACGTGGTCGGCCGTCACCGGCGACACGCCACCCCAGTCGTCGACTCCGGCGCGCAGCAGCAGCTCGTGCTCGTCGCCGAGCAGGTTGGGCGGCGCCTGCACGCTCACGCCGGGCGGCATGAGCAATCGGGCGACCGCGACGGTCGCGGCGAGGTCGGTCAGGTCGGCGTCCGGCGCCGAACGCATCGCGGTGTCCGGCTTCGCCCGGAAGTTCTGGACGATGATCTCCTGCACGTTGCGGTACTGCCGCGCGCGCTGCCGGATGGCGTGCAGCGACTCCGCCCGCTCGGTGCGGTTCTCGCCGATCCCGACCAGGATGCCGGTGGTGAACGGCACACCGACCCGGCCCGCGTCGTCGAGCACCCGCAGCCGCACTGCGGGCTCCTTGTCCGGGCTGCCGTAGTGCGGCCCGCCCGGCTCGGACCACAGCCGCTCGGCCGTCGTCTCGAGCATCATGCCCATGCTCGCCGCGACCGGCTTGAGCCGTTGCAGCTCCTCCCAGCTCAGCACGCCAGGGTTGAGATGCGGCAGCAGCCCGGTCTCCTCGAGCACGGCGATGGCACAGGCCCGCACGTAGTCCAGCGTGGACCCGTAGCCGCGCGCCTCGAGCCACTCCCGGGCCTGCGGCCAGCGCTCCTCCGGCCGGTCGCCGAGCGTGAACAGCGCCTCCTTGCACCCCGCGTCGGCACCGGCCCGCGCGATGTCGAGCACCTCGTCACGCTCGAGGAACGGCGCGTCCACCCTGCCGGGCACGGTGGCGAAGGTGCAGTAGTGACACCGGTCCCGGCACAGCCGGGTGAGCGGGATGAACACGCTGCCGCTGTAGGTGATGATCCCGGCGCGGCCCTGGTCGGCGAGATGCGCGTCACGGACCCGCGCGGCGGCGGCGAGCAGCCGGTCGAGCTGGTCGCCGCGCGCGTGCAGCAGCGTCGCCGCCTCGGTGACGTCGAGGGTGACGCCGTCCTCCGCCCGGCGCAGGGCCCTGCTGATCGCGGAACTCGACGGTGCTTGCTCAGTCATGCGGCCTCCTGATCGCGCGCGGCACGCCGCGCCGTTGACGTGGCGTCGGCCAGCATGGCGTCCGATGATTCGGACCTGCACGCAGTCCTCATGGCGGCGAGCCTACGGCGGCACGCCGACGGCTCGCCAGGAGTCTCAGGCGGCGTGGGAGCTTTCCACGCGGGCGCTTTCGGCCGCGGACGCGCCGGACTGGGCGGGAACCGAGGCAGGCTCCCGGGAGTCGGCGACCCGCTCGGCCCTGACCTCGGCCGCACGCTCGGCGGCATCCTGACGCGCGGCGACCGACTCGGCGAGCGCCTGCCGGCGACGGCGGGCGGTTCCGGCGATCATGCCGACGACGCCTACGCCGACCGCGACGACGCCGACGGGTCCGAGCAGCCCGAACGAGGTGGCGCTCGGCGCGGCGATCGCCTGACCGGTCCCGGCGAAGGCGGCGCCACTCATCGAGACCAGACCCGCCGCGACCGCGAGTGCCGTCGTCGCGACGCGGGCCACCGTTGTGGTGATCAGCTCCCGCACGTTGCGCACCTCCAACGTCTCGGCGCAGCCCGATCGTGTGACCAGGGGCGCCGGGTACGACATTCGATAACTACTGAGCGTGTCAGGGTCGAGGCCATCTGGATGACTTGGCCGCAGAGGCTATCGAAACGTCGCGAGGCGACGTGCACGGGGGTGACCGTCGGCACAGCCACCGCAATCGGTGTGTCGACATATCGACCCTGATCGGATGACCGGTGATCGTTCTCACCTATCCGCGGCGACACGGGGACACTACCGTCGGCCACGCGCCCCATGCGCCACACTTTCCCTCGCGCTGCTCGCGCGACCCACGAACGCCCCACTGCAACGGAGGACCTGTTGACGACACCCCTGCGCACGCCAGACCCGCTCAGCGCGGCCGTCGAGCAGCTGCTCAACCCAGCCGCCGGCCACGACCTGTGGCAGGGACGCGGCACGATCGCCGTCGTGCGCGGGTTCGACAAGGACAGCAGGAACTTCCACCGCACGGTGCTCGGCACGGCCGCGACGCACGGCTGGTCGGTGACCGACGTCCCGGCGGCCCCCACCTTCGGCAGCATCCCCGGCCACACCGACGTGCGGCTGGTCGTCGCCGCCCGCGCCTCGCTACGCCCTGTCGCCGAGCGCTGCGCCGCCCACTGGGGCGCGCACGTGATCTGCCCCGAGACCGCGACCGACGGCGCGGACTGGCACGCGCGCCCGGCCGCCAGCCTGACCCTGACGTGCGACGGCGCCGGATCGGACAGCATCGCGTCGAGCCTGCACATCACCGGCCCGGTGCGCTACCAGGACGACGAGGGCACCGCGACCGCGACCACGCTCGTCGTCGAGCCATGCGAGACCGGCGCGCTGGTGACGGCCGAGGGCAGCCACGGCGGCGCGCACACGCTGCGCATCACCGAGGGCAGCCTCCGCCTCTCGCTGGAGGAGGCGGCGCGGGCGACGCTCGACGGCCACCCGCAGCTGCTGCCGGAGGGCGACTACACCGTGACGCCGCGCCCGGCGGCGTTCAACCACCTCGTCGCCACCGGCACGGCCTAACCGGCCGCGGAGTCGTCACCCTGTTGCTGACGGTGGTTTCGCTCGCCGAGCCAGCGCAGGAACTCGGGATCGTCGTCGGGCGCTAGCACGCGAGCCGTGGCGTGATCGGCTACGGGCGTATGCGCCCACGTCCGTAACCATGCTCGCTGCGAGGCGCCCGACATCGCCAGCACCGCCGCGCCGATCACCGCCGCGACGATGAGCAGGGCGTTGCCGGACAGCATCGCCACGAGGACAACGAAGATCGCCACGGTCAGTCGCATTGCGGGCTCCCTTCCCACGTCGAACCCGGCGGGCACCTATTCGACCACCCGTGCCGTGCAAGTTCAAACAACAGTTCAACTGGTTTGTTTGCCGAACCGTTACCGGAGTCGGGCGGCGCTGGAGCTGACGTCTCCCGCCCGAAACGTGCCAATTCGTACCGTGCCGCACCTTGTGACACATGTCACTCGTTGTACCGGTCAATAGACACTTTTCTCCCGGGGAGGTCGGCCATGACACCCGACGATCTCGCTGTCACCGTGATCGACGACTGCTGCGCCGAATGCGCCCAGCCGCTCGATCAGAGCCCGTCCTGGTCCAGGTCAACCGCCGACGAGCTGTTCTGCGCCGAGTGCGCCGATCTGATCGACCCCGCTTTTGAGCATCACCAGCCGGCCGCGTAGCCCGCTCCGCCTGCCTGGCCATCCGACCGCACACGCCTCACGCTGCCCGCGCGCCGCGTTACCACATTGATTCCGTGTCGGGTCTCCCCTTGGCCGAAACCGAATGATACAGTGATTTCAGTTACCGAAACCGTTCGCGTGGAGGTCGGTGGACATGCTCGGGAAGAACTTCACCACAGGTCTGACCTACCGAGATGAGAGCCGCTGGGTACGCGTCAAGTCCCGCGGCCCCGTGATCACCAAGGGCGTCGAATGGCCGACCATACGGCTGACCGTCGACGACAACGGGACGATCCGGCGGACCAAGGTGTACGCCAACCGCGACTACGAGACACGCCCCGTGACCGCCACGAAGCATCCGCGGCGCGAGTGGATCGTGCCGTCGATGTCACGGCTGCAGCAGCAACAGCTCGTGGCTCTCGCCAACACCATCGACCTGCGAACCCCCAGCTCACAACCCATTGAGCCGGTACGGAACTATCCGCAGGCACCGACGAAACCACGCCGCAGGAAGGCGCGGCCCGCCGCGCTCTCCGGCCGCGCGACGAGCCCGGTGCGGGTGTCACGGTCACGCTCCGCGACGGCGACCGCCCGCTCGATCACGTCACGAGAGTTCCCCGCGATCGTCGCCGTGCCGGAGAACGAGTACTGTGACGAGGCGTGCTACTGGCTGCCGCCGAACACCCATCACGTCACCGCGGGCCAGTACGCCATCCTCGACGCGCTGTCCGAACTACTGTGGGTCGACGCTCCCGCGGCGGCCTGGCGAGACCGGGAGCTGATCGAACACGATGCGCCAATCGGACTCACCGGGACCGAACTGACGGCTGCGGTTCAGCAAGTGGAACAACCGACCCCGCGACAGGTGCGCTCGCTCGAACGCATCATCGGACATCTGATCGAGCGCGGTCTCATTGAGCGAACCAGCACGCACCATTACCGGCTGCGCGGCTGGGAGTGCCTGCACACCAAGCGCAGAACCACCCGGCGCGCGATCGAGCGCGGCGGCGGCCGGGCGATGTACGCCTACGTGCGGCACAGCGCGTAAATCCAACGCGGCAAACGGGGACGACACTGTCGGGGCAGGCCCCTATGCTGCTTCACGTGGATATCACGGCGGAGGAACTCGCCACCTGGGCCGTCGACGGCGCGGAGCGAGTGCTGGCACACGTGGCTGACCTGACCGATGACCAACTCGCCACACCCCTGATACCGACGATCAACCCGCTGCTCTGGGAAATCGGGCACATCGCCTGGTTTCAAGAGCTCTTCGTGCTGCGGCGCGCCTGCGGCCACGATCCGATCCTGCCGTTGGGCGACGCGATCTACGACTCCGGCGCGATCCCGCACGACACGCGGTGGCGGCTGCGGCTGCCGTCGCGGGAGGACACCGTCGACTATGTCCGCACCGTCGCGGAGCGGGTGGCCGACGCGGTCACCGCGAGCGACGCCACCGACGTCGCGCGGCACTTCGCGCGCTACACCGTGCATCACCACGACACCCACTCCGAGGCGCTCACATACACCAGACAGACCCTCGGCCTGCCGATGCCCGTGCTGACCGGGCTGACCGGAACCGGCGCCGACTTCGGCGTCGCCGACGACGGCTGGCGCGGCGACGCCCGGCTCGGCGGTGGCAGGTTTCTGCTCGGCGCGACGATGGCGGACGCCTTCGTCTACGACAACGAGAAGTGGGCGCACCCGGTCGACGTCGCCCCGTTCGCCATGGCCAAAGCACCCGTCACGCAGGGCGAGTTCGCCGAGTTCGTCGCCGACGGCGGCTACACCACGCCCCACCTGTGGTCCGACGGCGGGCAGTGGCTGGCCACGACCGGCGCCGAGCATCCGCTGTACTGGCGCCGCGATGGCGACAGCGGCTGGCAGCGGCGGCACTTCGACGGCTGGGTGCCGCTGGAGCCCGACCACCCGGTCAGCCACGTGTGCTGGTGGGAGGCCGACGCGTTCGCCCGCTGGGCGGGGCGGCGGCTGCCGACCGAGGCCGAGTGGGAGTTCGCCGCCTGCTCGGGCGCGCGCGACAAGCCCACCTACCCGTGGGGCGACGAGCTGCCCAAGCCGCACCAGGCGGCGACCGACTGGATCGGCTCCGGCACGGTGCCGGTCGGCGTCTGCGCGTCGGGCGAAACCCCGGAAGGCATCCGGCACCTGACCGGCAACGTGTGGGAGTGGACCGCGAGCGACTTCGTCGGCTACCCGAACTTCGAACGCGACGCCTACCACGAGAACTCCGAGCAGTTCTTCGGCCGGCAGCGCAAGGTGCTGCGCGGCGGCGGCTGGGCGACCCGGGGCAGGTACCTGCGCAACACCATGCGCAACTACTTCACCCACGAGCGGCAGGACGTGATCGCCGGCTTCCGGACGTGCGCCCGATGATCCTGCTGGTCAGCCCGGCGGCGCAGGCCGCCGCGCACGGCAACGACGTGACCGCGCTGCGCTGGCGGTCGATACTGACCGAGCTCGGCTTCGATGTGCGCATGGCCAACGACTACGAGCGCGGCGACTACACGGCACTGATCGCGCTGCACGCCCGCAAGAGCGCGGACGCCGTCCGCGCGTTCCACGCCGCGCACCCCGGCGCGCCGATCGTGCTCGCGCTGACCGGCACCGACCTCTACCCCGACCTGGTCACCAGCGGCGTCGACCCGGACGTGCTCGCGCTCGCGAGCCGGATCGTGGTACTGCAACCGCACGCGCTCGCCCAGCTCGACGCGGCGCAGCGGGCCCGCACCACGGTGATCGTGCAGTCGATGCCGGGCATCCCGAGGCGGATTCCCCGGGACGACGTCTTCGAGGTCGCGGTGCTCGCGCACCTGCGGCCGGTGAAGGACCCGCTGCGCGCGGCCGAGGCCAGCCGGTTGCTGCCCGCGAAGTCGCGCGTCGTCGTCAGCCACGCCGGGGCGCCGCTCGATGAGAACCTGGCCCGGCTCGCCCGCGAGGAGTCGACCCGCAACCCCCGCTACCGCTGGCTCGGCGAGCAGCAGCGGCCCGAAGCGCTGCGGCTGCTGGCGCGCAGCAGGCTGCTCGTGCTGACCTCGCACGACGAGGGCGGCGCCAACGTCGTCTCCGAGGCGATCGCGGCCGGCGTGCCGGTGCTGTCGTCGGACATCCCCGGCTCGCGGGGGCTGCTCGGCGACGACTACCCGGGCTACTTCCCGGTCGGTGACACCGAGGGGCTGGCGGACGCGCTGCTGGCCGCGGAGACCGACCGGGACGGGTACCACCAGCGGCTGCGGCGGAGGTGCGAGGACCTGCACGAGCTGGTCGACCCGCGTCGCGAGCGGGCGGCCTGGTCCACCTTGCTCACCGAGTTGTCCGTGTCCGTGGCCAAAACGGCCGCTAGCTGAAGGAGTCTCCATGCCCCGCGTCCCCCTCCGGCTCATCGCACTCGGTGCGATCACCATGCTGCTCGCCGCATGCGGCGCGGCACCAGGCGATCCGAGCGCGTCGGCTGGCTCGGACGGCGAGCAGGTGCTGACCATCGGCGCGATCCCCGACCAGGACCCGCAGGTGCTGCAACGCCAGTTCAGCACGCTGTCGGAGTATCTCGGCGAGAAGCTCGGTGTCGAGGTGCGCTACGTGCCGGTCACCGACTACACCGCGTCGGTGACCGCGTTCCAGCGCGGTGACCTGCAGCTGGTGTTCTTCGGCGGGCTCACTGGGGTGCAGGCCCGCGCCCAGGTGCCGGGCGCGGTCACCCTCGCGCAGCGCGACATCGACGCCGAGTTCCACAGCGTGTTCGTCGCCAACACCGGCAGCGGCATCGAGCCGATCGACGACGTCAGCGGACTGAGGCAGCTGGCAGGCCACTCGTTCACTTTCGGCAGCGACACCTCGACCTCGGGCCGGGTGATGCCGCAGCACTTCCTGCTCCAGGCCGGGGTCGGCGTCGACGACTTCTCCGGCGAGCCGGGGTACTCCGGCTCGCACGACACGACGGCGAAGCTGGTCGAGGCGGGCACCTACGACGCGGGCGCGCTGAACTCATCGGTGTGGGACGAGCTGGTCGAGACCGGCAAGGTCGACACCAGCAAGGTGCGCGAAATCTTCCGCACCCCGCCGTTCCACGACTACCACTGGGTGGCCCGGCCCGACATCGACGAGCAGCTCGGCGACGGCATGACCGACAAGATCAGGAAGACGCTGCTCGACATCGACGGCAGCGACGCGACCGAGAAGAAGATCCTGCGGTTGTTCGAGGCCGGGAGCTTCGTCCCCACCGAGCCGGGTAACTACGCCAAGATCGAGCAGGTGGCGCGGAAGCTAGGACTGCTGCACTGATCGCCATGGCCGAGCCGATCATCGCCCTCGACGACGTCGGTGTCCGTTACGGCGCGCACACCGCGCTCGCCGGGATCGACCTCACCGTCGAGCCCGGCGAGCGGATCGCGATCATCGGCCCGAGCGGCGCGGGCAAGAGCACGCTGATCGGCGTGCTCAACGGCACCGTCGCCGCCACGAGCGGGACCGTGACGGCGCTCGGCTGTGACTACCGGCGGGCGCCGCCGCGGCAGATCAGGGCGTCGCAGCGGCGCATCGGTACCATCCACCAGCGGTTCGACCTGGTCGAGCAGCTGCGCACGGTGCACAACGTCAACGCGGGCAGGCTCGGTAGCTGGCCGTTCTGGAAGGCGGCGCTGTCGCTGCTGCTGCCGAGGGACGTGCAGCGGGTGCGCGCCACGCTCGACCGGGTGGGCATCGGCGACAAGCTGCACCACCGCACCGGCGACCTCTCCGGCGGCGAGCAACAGCGGGTCGCGATCGCGCGGGTGCTGGTGCAGGACCCGGTGATGATCCTGGCGGACGAGCCGGTCGCCAGCCTCGACCCGGCGCGGGGCCGCGAGATCATCAGCCTGCTGCTCGAGCTGTCGGAGGAGGCGGGCGTGACGCTGATCGCCTGCCTGCACGACGTCGAGATGGCGCTCGGCCGGTTCGACCGGGTGGTCGGGCTGCGGTCGGGGCAGGTCGCCTTCGACAAGCGGCGCGCCGACCTGCTGGACGAGGAGGTCGACGCGCTCTACGCGTTCGAGCGGGCTTCGGGGCCGTGACGACGACGGTCCGGTGGGAGGCCGCCGAGTCGACCGCCACGCCGCCGCCACCGCGGCGCGGCGGTGGGACGTCCTGGCGGTCTCACCGCCGTCGCGGCTGGGCGTTGCTGATCGTCGCCGCGATCGTCGTGTCGGCGGTGGCGTCCGGCGTCGGCAGCGGCACGGTCGTCAAGGCCGAGGGCGCGGGCTCGCTGCTCGACTTCGTCGCGGCCGCCGTGTCGCCCAGGCTCGACGCCGGGTTCCTCGCGCTGACCGGGACGGAGATGGTGACCACGCTCGCCTACGCCGTCCTCGGCACCGCGCTCAGCCTGGTGATCGGCTTGATCGGCGGGGTGCTCGGCTCGCAGACGTGGTGGTCGTCCGGGGTGCGCTCCGGGCGCGGCAGGCGGCTGGCCGGGTGGATGTTCGCCAGGGCGGTACTGGTGGTGCCGAGGGGCATCCACGAGGTGGTCTGGGGCCTGTTCTTCCTGGTCGTGTTCGGCATCGACCCGATCGTCGCGGTGCTGGCGATCGGCATCCCGTTCGGCGCGGTCACCGCGAAGGTGTTCTCCGAGCTGCTCGACGAGACCGGCCGCAAGCCCTACACCGCACTGCTGGCGGCCGGGTCGGGCAAGTGGTCGGCCATGCTGTACGGACTGCTGCCGCCCGCGCTGCCCGACCTCATCTCCTACAGCTTCTACCGGTTCGAGTGCGCCATCCGCAGTGCCGCGATCCTCGGCCTGGTCGGCGCGGGCGGGCTCGGCTTCCAGCTCGCGCTGAGCTTTCAGACGCTGCGGTACCACGACATCTGGACGCTCCTGTACGCGCTGATCGTGCTCAGCGTCGCGGCGGACTACTGGAGCTCACTGGTGCGTTCCGCGCGGGCGCGCGGGCGGCGGCGCAGCCGGAATGGCGACGGGATGCGGCGCGACCCGCTGCTGACGGTGTCGCTGGCGTTCGGCGCGGTGCTGATCGGGTTCTCGACCTGGTGGGTCGGACTCGACGTCTCGGTGATGTGGAGCGGCGAGGCGTGGCGGTTCGGCAGCCAGCTACTCAGCCAGGCGTGGCCGCCGAGCCTGGGCGACGGCGGGTTCGGCGGCCTACTGCGGCTCGCCGGGGTGACGCTGGCGATGTCGATCGTGGCGATCGCGCTGGCGTTCGGGCTCGGCGCGCTGTTCGCCGTGCCCGCGTCGACCCCCGCGCACGGCCGCGACCACCGTGCGGCCCGGGCCCTGCGGCTGGTGGCGATGCTGGGCAGCCGGTTCGTGCTCGTGGTGCTGCGCGCGATCCCGCCGCCGGTGTGGGCGCTGCTGCTGTTGTTCGTGATGTATCCGGGGATCCTGCCCGGCGCGGTGGCGCTCGCCGTCTACACCACCGGCGTGCTCGGGCGGCTGATGGCGGAGTCGGTGGACAACCTGGACGCGCGGCCGTTGCGGGCGCTGCGGGCGCACGGCGCGTCGGAGTCGACGGTGTTCTGCTATGGCGTGATCCCGGCGGCCGCGCCGAGGTTCGTCGCCTACGGCCTCTACCGCTGGGAGGTCACCATCCGCGAGACCGTCGTGGTCGGCGTCGTCGGATCGGGCGGGCTCGGGCTGGTGCTCCACCACCAGATCAACGCCTTCGACTATTCGGGCGCGCTGACCACGCTGGCCGCGCTGATCGGGCTGACGCTCGCCGTCGACCTCACCAGCGCGGCCATCCGCCGCAGCCTCCGTTAGGGCTTGACGCTGACGTGGCCCGGCTCGCCGCCGACGACACGTCCCACCGCGGCAGCGGGCAGGTCCTTGGCGCGCAGCGCCGCGACGACGGCGTCGGTGTCGACGCCGTCCGGCACCGCGAACAGCATGCCGCCCGAGGTCTGCGCGTCGTGCAGCAGCACGGCGGTGTCCTCCGGCACGCCGTCGGCGACGTGAACGTACGGCGCCAGGTGCTCGGTGTTGGCGCGGGTGCCGCCCGGCACGAAGCCGGCTGCGATCGCCTCCCGCGCGCCGGGCAGCACCGGCACCGACGCGGCGTCGATCTCGGCGGCGAGGCCGCTCGCGCGCACCATGCGGTGCAGGTGGCCGAGCAGGCCGAAGCCGGTGACGTCGGTGGCGGCGCGCACGCCGTGCTCCCGGGCGATCGCGGCGGCGTCGGCATTCAGAGTCGTCATCGACTTGACGGCGCCCTCGATCCAGCCGTCCTCGGCGCCGCCGCTCTTGATCGACGTCGAGATGACGCCGGTGCCGAGCGCCTTGGTGAGCACCAGCGTCTGGCCGGCGGTGAGGTGGTCGATCTGGAACAGCCGGTCCGGGTGGGCCATGCCGACGACGGCCATGCCGTACTTGGGGATCGGGTCGTCGATGGTGTGCCCGCCGACGACGAGGCAGCCGGCCTCGTCCGCGATCGACGAGCCCCCGGCGAGGACGTCGCCGAGCAGCTCCATAGCAGTCATCAGTACTTGCGCTCCCCCGGACCCGTCGAGCAACGGCGAGGACAAGAACCCGGACCTGAA
>WHUB01000025.1:48126-48356 GCA_009377395.1 Actinophytocola sp.
CGGACGCACTCATGCGCACACTCCCTCAGCACAGCGAACAACCCGGACAAGCCAATCATGGCCGCCACACACCGCGCAGCACAATGTCGGCGACCGGTTCTTTATGTCGCCATATAACGACAAGTGCTATTGTCGTTATATGGCGACAGTTGATGTGACACGTCCCGACGACCTGGGCGCCGCCCTGCGCGAGGCCCGGGAGGCCGAAGGCATCACTCAGTCCGCCCTGG
>WHUB01000260.1 GCA_009377395.1 Actinophytocola sp.
CACCACGCACACCAACGGGCACGACTCAGTGCTCGGTGGCAACTCGGCAGAAGGTCCGGTCTCGCCGGTCTCCTCGGTCAGCGGCAACGCCGGATCGTTCATCGGCACCTCCGACGCCATCCAGGACAACACCGTCGGCTCCGACGCGGGCGGCAACTCCTTCAGCACCGGCCACGACTCGGTCGGCGGTGGCAACCAGCTGGTGACTCCGGTCGCCTCGGCTGAAGACGTCACGTGCGTCGCGGGCACCACGGTCGGCACCGCGGAGTGCACCGGCTCCAACGACGTCGACACCAACGCGGGCGGCTACGACGGCACCACCGGCGACGACTCGACGGTCGGCGGCAACATCGTGCAGACCCCGCAGGCGCCCGTCGTCGAAGGCTTCGGCGTGGCTGGTGCGTGGGGCGGCGAGTCGACGTCGGCCTTCGCTGAAACCAAGGACGTCAACGCGGGTGGCGACACCACGAGCAACGACGACAACGGGACGTTCTCCAGCAACGTCGTCACCGCGCCGTGGGCGCCCGCAGCGCAGGTGTCGAACATCGCCGCCGCCTGGATCGGCAACCCGACCAGCGTGGTGAGCAGCGACACCAAGAACAACGCCGGTGGCAACGTCGACGCCTCCGCCGACGAATCGGTCGGTTCCGGCAACATCGTCACCGCGCCCGCCACGCTGCCGGCCGATGTGCACACCATCGCGGCCACCTGGGGCGGCAACGCCCTGGCCGAGGGCTCGCACAACACCGAGTCGACCGCCGGTGGCAACGCCGAGACGACGGCCGTCAACTCGGCGGGCTCCGGCAACGTCGGCAGCGTGACCGGCGCGGGTGCCGCCAACGTCTACAGCTGGGCGACCTCTTGGGTCG
>WHUB01000261.1:0-364 GCA_009377395.1 Actinophytocola sp.
GGCCAGCCCGCCGATGCCGCCGCCGATCACGACAACGTCGGCATCCTTACCCGTCGTCTTCATGTGCGCTCTTCCCCATCACGCATCTGCGTCACAACCACGGGCCCAGCAGGGGTGGCTTGGCCGCCCGCCCGGTGAGCCACGCGGCCAGGTCGGCGGCCTCCCCGCCGGCGCCGCGCTTCTTCACGACGTCGGCTGCCAGCACGGTGTTGAGGTCGTCGGGCAGGTCGGCGAACCCTACACCGGCGTCGAGGTCGACGGCGTGCACGGCGACCTCGCGGGTGCGCATCCACACGATCTCGCTGGCGAGCACGGTCCGCCCCTGCGCCGTCGCCACCTCGTGGGTCCATGCCGCCTCAGGCAC
>WHUB01000261.1:374-869 GCA_009377395.1 Actinophytocola sp.
CAGCTCTGACGGCGACCGGCCCGCGCCGCTGTCGATCTCGGCGGCGCGTTGCTCGGCGTCGACGTACATCGGGGTGCGCTCGCCGGTCTTGGCCCAGTACAGCAGCCGTTGGAGCGCGAGTGCGTTGTAGTGCACGTGCGCGACCACGTGGGCACGGCTCCACCCGGGCAGCATGGTCGGGTCCGCGAAGGCGTCGTCGGCGAGCCGATCCACCGTGCCGAGGAAGAGCTTGGTGCCCTGGTCCATCCAGTCGCGTCTCGTCATCGTTCCGCTCTCGCCACGTTGTCGAGCTGCCCGATGCCACTGACCTCGGTGACCAGCCGTGAGCCATCGGTGAGGTAACGCGCGGGCCTGCGCGCGTGGCCGACGCCACCGGGCGTGCCGGTGGCGATGACGTCACCCGGCCTCAGCGTGATGAACGTCGAGATGTAGCGCACCAGCTCGACCGGCCCGAACACCAGATCGGAGGTGTCAGCCTTCTGCATGACCTCGCCG
>WHUB01000262.1 GCA_009377395.1 Actinophytocola sp.
AGTCGCGCTGAGTGTGAGCGGGCCATCGCCGGTGCCGTAAGCGTGCAACGCGACGTTGGCCATGGCCTCGTAGCTGGCCAGTTCGATGGCGGGCACGATGGTGTGGCTGATGCCGAGCCGGTGTGCCCATTGCGTCAGTTCGTGCCGTACGGCGGTGAGTTGCTCGCCCGTGGCCTGCACCTGGGTGTGGTAGGCGTGCGGTAGCGAGTCATCGTGTTGACGAACTCCGCGTTCGGTGTCACGACGCGTCATTGCGTCCTTACCTTGTTGTTGCCCTGGATTTGATGCTTCAGCACGAGGCTTCCCTGAATCGAGGGGTCTCATTCCTCTTCGGCGGGGTTGGGGGCGCTGGTCTGGCACAGGATGACGAGGGCGATGTCGTCGTTGGGGTCTTGCCCGGCGAGGAGCTTGTCCATGATGGTGGCGCACGCGCCCTCGGCCGATGATCCGGCTTCGAGGACGCCGCACAGGCGGTTCAGCCCGTCGTCGACCGGGATGTTCCTGCGTTCGACCAGGCCGTCGTAGATCGCGAATCCGACGGTGGCCATGACGCCCGGCTCGAAATTTCCCGTCTCCCGGTCCAGCTTCTCCAGCACCACCGCGGGATCCTCGGTCTCCAGGGCGTAGGCACGTAGCGCGCTACGCATCCTGCCCATGATCACAGCAGCACGCAGGCCATGACTGACCACGTCGCCGATCACCACCCCGAGACGACCAGACGGCAGCGTAAACACGTCATACCAATCGCCGCCCACACCGGCCTCCCCGCCGGGAACGTACCGCGCGGCGAGCTCGCCCCCGGGAACCGACGGCAACCGCGCCGGCAGCAAGCTGCGCTGCAGCGCCGTCGCCGCGGCGCGCTCGCTG
>WHUB01000263.1 GCA_009377395.1 Actinophytocola sp.
TCGACGCCGGCGCGAGCCTGCGCGACGTGCAGGACTACGCCGGACACCGTGATCCCCGCTCAACCCGCCGCTACGACCACTCCCGCCAAAGCCTCAGCCGCAACCCGACCTACACACTCGCCGCCTACCTCGCCTGATCGGACCGGCGACCCCGCGCAAGGTGCGTCTCATAGGTGCCCGGGACGTTGACCAGCGTCTCCCACGTCTCGATCGGCATGTCCGCGATGACGCGGCCGCCCTCGCGTCGGACCGTGACCTCCGTGACGAACCGCGTGCAGTCACACGAACCGAGATAACCCCGGTGCCGGCACTCCCCGGCCTTCTGGTCCCAGCCGTAGTGCCCACACGAACAAATGCTCTCCCGCGTCACGGTTCCCACCCTGCCACCACCACGACGACCACGCGCGTCACCTCAGCGCGAGCGATCACCGAGCGGTGGCCGCGATCAGCCCGGCTGATCGTCTATCTTGCTCCGCCACCCCCGGGCTGGGCCGCCAGTGATCGTGGTCTGCGGGTATCACGATGCGTTGGCGTGTTCGGCGAGTTTCTCGGTCAGCTCGGCCCATCGTTCGAAGTCGGCGAGTAGCTCAGAGGTCATGCGCACCCCGGAGGGAAACAGCTGGTCGAACAGCCGGGAAGCCGAGGAGGGTGTGGTGGCGGTGGCCGCCGTGGCAGGCATCGGCAACGGCTGCTGCTTCTGTGGGGGCGGTTGCTCGCGCGGTGTCTGTGGTGGGACGACCCGCGCGAGGGAGCGCGCTCCCCCGGACCACTGGTAGACGCCGGAGCGGATTCGGTCGAGGTCTCCCTCGCGGCACAGCTGGGCGCTCGCGGTCCGCACCTGAGCGCGGGTGACGCGCCCGGCTAGCC
>WHUB01000264.1 GCA_009377395.1 Actinophytocola sp.
GACGGTTCGCTTGTTCCTGTTCAGCACCTTGAAGAACAGCCCCACACCGTCCTTGCTCCGCCCCCAGCCACGCATCTCGTCGCCTCGGACGGGATGCTCGACCTTGACGACGTCGGCACCGAAATCCGCGAGGTACATGCACGTCATCGGACCGGCCAGTAGGTTGGAGAGGTCGAGCACCCGGTACCCGTTCAGGGGCGCTCTCGTCTGGTTCTCCGCCTCCGCTGTCATATCACGAACCTCTCAGCGCTACGCGCATTTAGGGCTAGTGCACCAGTACGATGTTTCCGTCCTCGACCTGCACCTCGTAATGCGCGATCCGCCGCCGGCCCCGATCGAAGAGCGACTCGCCGGTCCGCATGTCGAACTCCCAGCCGTGCCACGGGCATCGGACGACGCAACCTTCCAGCCCGTACTGGTAGGAGTGCGGATCCGACGGCAGCATCGTTCCCCCCACCGTGCCGGTGCTCAGGCGCGCACCCTGATGGGGACAGGAGTCCCGGAAGGCGACGAACTCGCCGTCCACGTTGGCAACGCAGACGGGCCGGTTCCCGAGCATGATGCCCAGGTGCTTTCCGGGCGGCAGGTCGGTGGCCCGCCCCACGATGGTCCTCTCCATGGTTTCCTCCATTCTCGTCATGTCCGAACCCGCTTGTTCGGGACGTCGCCCTCGGCGGGTGCGGCTGCACCACTGCGGTGCACCAGATCCGCTTGCCGACGCACCGCCTGACGTCCGGCGAGCGCCGGCCAGCGTAAAGCCGCCGCGTGTACCAGGCCGCGGGGCATGAACAGGACGGTGATCATCACCACGGCTCCTGCGATGATCTGGTACAGCCACGGCAGGCTGGCCCAGAACGCTTCGTAC
>WHUB01000265.1 GCA_009377395.1 Actinophytocola sp.
ACATTGGGCGTGTCGCCCGAATCAAGCAGCAACCCTTACTGAGATCACCTCATTGTCTCTCCTACGGTCTTCTACTCACGAAGTAGCTAGCAGAGATGAATTGACAATTCTCCCCTCCTCGGCGGCAGTCGCTGGTTCGCAGCAAGCTGGTCGTCACACGGCACGGGGGCGTGTGCCGGTTGAACGTCCAAACCGGACTCTTCCTCACTCCCTTGCGTTGTGAACTCCCGCACACTTGGGCAACTCGGAGTGTGCCAGCACATCACGCAGGCCGGTACCCTGGAACGAGTTAGAAGCCCATAAGCCGCCGATATGGGCACCGCCGACGGTGAATCCGGGGGCCTGTCAATTGAATCGGCACTTGCCCGTCGCAGCCACGTCACCCCATCAGCCACACCGGCATCATCGCTACCAGTCAACGTGGTTGCCTCACAGCGCTCGGGCGCCGCCCCGGTAAACCCGCCCGTATAACGCTCAGCTATAGGGCCATCAGCATTCGACCGCTACCGGCGGCCTGGGGAGATTGGCATCCTGAGATCACCAGCCCGGGCCCAAACGTTGCCTGGCTATCACGAATTTTCATTCAAAGCCGGGAGGAACTCGACCATGACTCAGGTAACCACCGCCACCGTGGCTCAGCCTGATGCCGCACAAAAGACGAACATCATCGATACCGACGTGCACGAGCGCGCCGAACCACACGCGCTCGTTCCCTACCTCGAACCGATGTGGCGGAAGTACATTACGGATTTCGGGTGGCAACCCGACCGGGTATTGCCCTATACCCAATACGCGGCCGGCGGGCTCGATCGGCTGGACGCCAAGCTGCCTGACGGCCGCCCCGGCGGTTCGGATTACGAGGT
>WHUB01000266.1 GCA_009377395.1 Actinophytocola sp.
CTGACCTTGCTCTTCTTTCCGGTCTCCGATTTCGCCTCAGCAGCCGCTTTCAGCTTCTGGACCGTGTACCGGACCGACTCCTGGACATACCGGCGGAGAACGAACACGAACAAGGCAGGAATGATCGCGAAGACGAACGCGGGTTCCCAGCCCCCCGGCACGATGACCAAGGCGGCTATCGCGGCCAGGATGTAACCCAGCGAGTAGAGCGAGAACATGATGCCGCCGGTGCCGAGGGCACGATACTTGCGTGGCCACATCTCCGCCGTGTACGGCGCTCCGACAGCCAGTTCGCCGGCGCCGCCGACTCCGGTCAAGAATCGCAGGAACGTGAAGAGGCCGAAGTTGTGGGTGAGCCCACCGAGCGCTGTCGTCGTACCGTACACGAGGATCGACACCCCGAGGGTGTCCCGCCGACCGAACCGATCCGCCGCCATACCGAAGCCGACGGTCCCGATGGTGTAGCCGATGAGGAAGATCGTGCCGATCATTCCGGCCGTCGCCGCACTGATCTGCAGCGTGTTCTGTATCTCGGGCAGCACGATGCCGTAGATGTTCACCGCGTAGGCATCGAACCCGTAGCCCATGCCGGCGGCAAGGGCTACCGCGAGCGATTGCTTGAAAGGTACCTTGACCTGCTTCTGTTGCCGGGCCGAAAGGATCTCCTTCTTCTGGTCCTCGGTCAGGCCCTTGGTTTTCTCGAGTTCTTTGATAAATTCCGCGTCAGCATCGACGTGGCCATCTAGCGAGACGTTGGCGCCGGTATGCTGAGAGACGTCATTTGTCGCTACCATCCTTTGATCATCGACCATTGAGGTGATCTCAGCGAGATCGTGTTCGGGCGTGTTCGATGTGGGTGAGGA
>WHUB01000267.1 GCA_009377395.1 Actinophytocola sp.
TCGCCGGCTCGCGACAGGCGGTATCGGCATAGTCCCGGGCTCGGCATAGATCGACCTATGCCGACGTCGGCATAGGTCGATGAGACTGGTTTCCTCAAGAAGGGGGCCAAGTCGGCCGGGGTACAGCGTCAGTACTCGGGGACCGCTGGGCGGGTGGAGAATTGCCAGCTGGGCGTGTTTTGGGCGTACACAGCAGGCGAAAACCGGGCTCTGATCGACCGCGAGCTGTACCTGCCGAAGTCGTGGATCGTCGACCGTGATCGCTGCCGCGAAGCCGGGATCGGCGACGAGACGGAGTTCGCCACCAAAGCCGTGCTGGCGCGCGGCATGATCGAGCGTGCCCTGGCTGCCGGTGTCCCGGCCAGCTGGGTGACCGCCGACGAGGCGTACGGGCAAGATTCCAAGTTCCGCAGCTGGCTAGAGGCGCGACGCATCGGTTACGTCGTCGCGGTGCCCCGGAACCAGACCATCCCCGCGGTGGCCGGCACGTCCCGCGCTGACGCACTCGTCGCCCAAGCGCCCACCGAGGCGTGGAAACGCCACTCAGCCGGGCAGGGCGCCAAAGGCGAGCGGCTCTACGACTGGGCGGTGGCCGAACTCCCTGTCTACGACGACACCACAGCGCCCGGGTGGGGCCGATGGCTGCTGGTGCGCCGCTCGCTGACCCGCAACAGCAACAGCGAGTACGAGCTGGCCTACTACCTGTGTCACGCCCCGGCGGGAACCACTGATGACGAGCTGATCCGCGTGGCCGGAGCCCGATGGGCCATCGAAGAATGCTTCCAGACCGCCAAAAACGAGGTCGGACTCGACCACTACCAGGTACGCCGCTACGACGCCTGGTACCGCCACATCACCCTGG
>WHUB01000268.1 GCA_009377395.1 Actinophytocola sp.
CCTGCCTGTAGTCGCTGAGAACGGAACGGTGCGGAGCTTGCGGCCCTTGCCCAAGACGCCCACCGTGTCCGTGTTGAGGTCGAAGGCTTCGACGTCAACCAGGATCTCGGACAGCCGGACGCCGGTGTCGTAGAAGACTCGGATGATGGCCTCGTCACGTCGAGCGACGAACCCTTTTCCTTTGCAGGTCGCGAGAACCCGCTTGATGGCGTCAGAACTCACGACGGGAACTGGCTGCTCGGGAACGATCGGGGGCTTTATGCCGGACATCGGCGAGACCTCGATTTCCTCCTCCACCACGAGGAACGAGAACCATTGCTGAAGGGCTCGGTAGTGCGTGTGCGCGATGCTTCCAAATGGCTGGTGCTGACGAGAGATCGGGCATGTCTCTAGTACCTCAATTGTAGTGTCTCCGAGCGCTGTGCTAAGTGCCCGAGACACCTGAGAAGCTAGAAATGCCTGGTCAGACCGTGTGGGTGGCCAGGGCCGGGATCGAACCGGCGACCTTCCGCTTTTCAGTTCTCAGGACGGCTGTTCGCGGGTGAGCGAAACGGTCCTCCACCAGGATTACGGAGCCCGGCTAACCAGGCTCGAACAGGACCGTACAGGTGCGAACTGCAACCCAGACTGCACACTCGCGCGTGCCTCACCGCGCGCCGACCGGCTGGAACAGGTCGCGGTGGCCAATCCCCCTGTTCCAGCTTCTTCTCACCGCGCGCACTCAGTGACAGTAGTGACATAGAAATAGTGTGGGAAAGACACCCACCCGCTAGGTGTCACTCAGCTGTCACACCTGTTTTCGCAGGTCAACCGGCATAGAGTGACACAGTGACAGGTGTGACAGTGACGGCACCCCACTGTC
>WHUB01000269.1 GCA_009377395.1 Actinophytocola sp.
GATTCTCCTTCAGGACTGACACAACAGCCCTGCCAGGAATCCTGACGCGCGACAAGCGCTCCGGCTCCTCCTCGGCAGTGGTTCCCCTGATTCGGCTCCCCAGCCCACGGCGAGTTACTCAGGCGACGCGTTTCCTTCGAGAAGGACATTGACCGTGCTGGTCGATGCCGATCCGACGGAAAGGAAGCCGGCTGGCTGGTCAACGGAGTGTGCCCGGTCAGCTTACTTTCGACCTTCGTGGTACGTGACGCCGTTGAGCGGGTATCCGAGGTCGACGGGAAGGAGGACCTGATGACGAGAGCGGAACACGCGACGGATACCCGCGACGAGCACTACAACCTCACCAGCGTGCTGTACCACACCCTGCAAGAAGCCGACACGATCGGGCGCTACATCGAAGACGCGCAGCGAGCTGACGACGACGAGGTCGCGGAGTTCTTCCGGGAGGTGCAGGAGAGCGATCGGCAACGTGCCGAGCGTGCCAAGCAACTACTCCGAACCCGGTTGCACGGCAGATCCTGAACCGGGCAACCCGGCACCATGGGCCTGGTCCGCCGATGGCGGGCCAGGCCCTATTGGCTCACGTGCCTGGCATCGCGGCAAAGCATCCGAATGCCGGTCGCCGGCACCGCCGACAGCGATACCGGCATTATCACCAGCTCTTTTTCCGACTCTGGCGCGGTAGCAGGTCAGCGTCGTCGGCGTTGTTTCGTTCGCCGGCCCGTACTGATCGAGCATCCGCTGGCCCACCACCTTCGACGGCTGCGGGCCGCTCCGCCAGGCGGGGCGTGCGCCTGGTCCGGCTCTATGATGTAGTCCGCGTCTTTCTCGGTCTGCCACTCCCGAGC
>WHUB01000026.1:0-23315 GCA_009377395.1 Actinophytocola sp.
CACCACCGGCGCCGAGATGTCGCCCCGGTTGGTGCGGACGCCGGTGACCCGGCCGCCGACGGTGTCGATGCCGGTGACCTCGGTGTTCTGATGCAGATGCACCCCGTGGGCGTCGGCGGAACGGGCGTAGCCCCAGACGACGGCGTCGTGGCGGATGATCCCGCCCGGCGGGTGGTACAGCGCGCCGAGGATCGGATACCGGGTGTCGGTGGAGGTGTCCAGATAGGGCACCAGTTCCTTGATCTGGCCGGGGTCGATGACCTCGGAGTTGACGCCCTGGAGTTTGTTGACCTCGGCGCGCCAGCGCAGCGTGCGCAGTGAGTTGTCGTTGTGCGCCAGCGTCATGTGGCCGCGTTGGGAGAACATCACGTTGAAGTTCAGCTCGCTGGCCAGGTTCTCGTAGAGGTGCAGGGAGCGGTCGTAGAACCGCACGCCCTCGGGGGTGAGGTAGTTCGACCGCAGGATCGCGGTGTTGCGGCCCGATCCGCCGCCGCCGAGGTAGCCCTTGTCCAGCACCGCCACGTTGGTGATGCCGTGGTTGGCGGCGAGGTAGTACGCGGTCGCCAGGCCGTGCACCCCGCCGCCGATGATCACGACGTCGTAGGTGGACTTCAGCGGCCGCTCCTGCCACACGCGCGGCCAGTCCGAGCGCGACAGGCCGCGCCTGAACAAGCCGAACGCGGAGTATCGCGACCGTTTGCCGGCCGTGTGCCGGTGGCCGTTGGAGCCGTTGTTCTGGTGTGCCACGTCGTGCCTCCGAACTGCGTGCCGCCTCAGCGCCAGAAGCGGATGATCGGTCGGGTCGTAGTATGCAACATCGTTTCCTGATAGTAAACACATGAGAGCATGCGGTGCCAACCCGGGTGGGTGTTTTCCCGGCTGGTGTCGTCGCGCTCAGGCGAGGGTCAGATAGCGCTCCAGCTCCCACTCCGAGACGGTCGCGTGGTACGCGTCGAACTCGGCCTGCTTGACGCGGGCGTAGTAGTCGACGAAGTCGCCGCCGGGCACCGTGCCGAGGCCCGCCCGCAGCACCGGGTCGGCGACCAGTTCGGCGATGGCGGCGTCCAGCGTCTTGGGCAGGTGGGCGATGTCGCGCTGGGCGACCTGGCCGGCGTCGAGCTCGAACAGGTTGTCGTGCACCGGCTCGCCGGGTTCGAGCTCGCGGTCGATGCCGTCCAGTCCGGCGGCGAGCAGGGCGGTCGCCGCCAGGTAGGGGTTGGCCGAGCCGTCGACGCCTCGGTGCTCGATCCGGCCGCCCTCGGGGATGCGCAGCAGCAGCGTGCGGTTGTTGCCGCCGTAGGCCACGTAGGCCGGCGCCCAGGTGGAGCCCGAGGTGGGTTTGCCGACGCCGATCCGCTTGTAGGAGTTGACGGTGGGACAGATGATCCCGGCGCTGGCGCGGCCATGGTCGAGCAGCCCACCGACGTAGCGGTAGGCGGTCTTGGACAGTCCGAGGTCACGGCCGTCGGTGTCGTCGCCGAACAGCGGTTCGCCGTCCAGCGTCCACAGGCTCTGGTGCAGGTGCATCCCGTTGCCGGTGATCGAGGTGAACGGCTTCGGCATGAACGTGGCCGTCATCCCGGCCTCGTGCGCCAGCATGTGCACCATGTAGCGGAAGAAGATGGTGCGGTCGGCGGTGGTGACCGCGTCGGCGTAGCGGAAGTTGCACTCGAACTGGCCGTTGCCGTCCTCGTGGTCGTTGGCGTAGTTGCCCCAGCCGAGCTGGTTCATGCACCGCGACAGGTTCGACAGGTAGTCCCACATCCGGGTCAGGCCCTTGGCCTCGTAGCAGGGCTTGGCCGACGAGTCGAGCGGATCGGCCAGTTCCAGCGAGCCGTCGGCGGTGCGGCGCAGCAGCGAGTACTCCGCCTCGACGCCGGTCATCAGCCGCCAGCCTCGGTCGGCGGCCAGCTTGTCGAGCTGGCGCTTGAGGATCACGCGCGGGGCGTAGGGCCACGGCTCGCCGTTGACGTGCGGGTCGCAGTGCAGCACCGCGACGCCGGGCTTCCACGGCAGCGGGGTGTAGGAGGCCGGGTCGGGCATCGCGGTGAGGTCGGGGTCGGCGGGACTCTGGCCGAGGTCCCCGGCGGCGAACCCGGCGAACCCGGCGCCGCCGTCCATGAGCAACTCGAAGCTCGACATCGGTACGGCCTTGGCGCAGGGCTTGCCGTGCAGGTCGACGAACATCGCCAGGAAGAACTCGATGCCGTCCGCTTCCGCTCGTGCCTTCAGTTCGTCACGTGCTGCGTCTGTTGTGGACATACTTGCTCCCTACGAGGTGGTTGGGTTGCTGCCGGGAATCCAGCTGGTGCCCGCGAGGGGCACTCCGGCCATCGCGGCGGCGTCGATGCTGAGGGCGACCAGGTCTTCGGGTTCGAGGTTGTGGACATCGGACTTGCCGCAGGCCCTCGCCAGCGTGGTGAGCTCCATGGTCACCGACTTCAGGTAGCTGATGACGCGTCTGGTGCCCCAGTCGGGATCGAGCCGGGCCTCCAGTGCGGGGTCCTGTGTCGCGATGCCGACCGGGCACATCCCGGTGTGCATGTGGTGGCAGTAGCCGGGCTCGGTGCCGAGCGCGTGGTAGTCGGCGGTCGCGTCGTGTTCGGTTCCATTGTGGACGTACGTCCGGCTGTTGCAGCCGAGCGCGATCAGGGGCCCGACGCCCATCGACACCGCGTCGGCGCCCAGCGCGAGCGCCTTGGCCACGTCCGCCCCGGTGCGGATGCCGCCGGAGACGACGAGCTGCACCTCGTCGGCCATGTCGATCTCGCGCAGCGCCTCGGCCGCCTGGCGGACCGCCGCCAGCGTCGGGATGCCGGTGTGCTCGATGAACACGTCCTGGGTGGCGCCGGTGCCGCCCTGCATGCCGTCGACGACGACCACGTCGGCACCGGCGACGACGGCGAGCTTGACGTCGTTGGCCACCCGGGTGGCGCCGAGCTTGACGTAGATCGGCGTGCGCCACGCCGTCGCCTCGCGCAGCTCCTCGATCTTGATGCGCAGGTCGTCCGGCCCGACCCAGTCGGGGTGGCGGCTGCTGGAGCGCTGGTCGATGCCGGGTGGCAGCGTGCGCATGTCGGCGACCCGTTCGCTGACCTTCTGCCCGAGCAGCATGCCGCCGCCGCCGGGTTTGGCGCCCTGGCCGATGACGACTTCGATCGCGTCGGCTTGCCGCAGGTGCTCGGGGTTGAAGCCGTACCGCGACGGTAGGCACTGATACACCAGCAGCTTGGACGCGGCGCGTTCCTCGTCGGTCATGCCGCCGTCGCCGGTGGTGGTCGAGGTGCCGAGCGCGGTGGCGGCGCGGCCGAGCGCGGACTTGGCCGAGGCGGACAGCGCGCCGAAGCTCATGCCCGCGATGGTGATCGGGATGTCGAGCTCGATCGGCCTGCTCGCGTGGCGGCTGCCCAGCACGGTCTTGGTCTCGCACTTCTCCCGGTAGCCCTCCAGGGGGTAGCGGGAGACCGACGCGGACAGGAACGTCAGGTCGTCGAAGGTGGGCAGCGTGCGTTTCGCGCCCCAGCCGCGGATCTCGTAGTGGCCCTCCTCGGCGCTGCGCTGGATCTGGGCGATGGCCTCCGGCGGGTAGCTGTGACTGCGCCGCCGGGCGTCGGCGGGCAGTGCCGTGCTGGGGTCGGGGAGTGTCTCGGTCATCAGTACCTCTGGTTCTTGAGCGCGTCGAAGTTGTAGAGCTGGCGTGCCGAGGCCACCCGGGTGACGTTCTCCGGGTCGATGTGGTGGAAGCCGGCGGTGTCGATCAGCTGCTTGACGGTGAGCACGTCGTCGTCGGTGAGCTCCTCGACCTGCGCGTCCGAGCCCAGCGAGGCGATCCGGCCCGCCACGTAGATCACGGTTTCGTAGAGCGAGTCGCCAAGCGCGGGGCCCGCGTCGCCGCCGATGAGCATCACCCCGGCCTGAGCCATGAACCCGCTCATGTGCCCGGCGTCGCCGCCGATGAGCACCGTGCCGCCCTTCAGCGAGATGCCCGCGCGGGACGAGGCGTCGCCGTGGATGACCAGGGTGCCGCCGTGCGCCGAGGCGCCCGCGCACTCCGAGGCGTTGCCGCGCACCCGTACGGTGCCGCTCATCAGGTTTTCGCCGACCGACCAGCCGACGAACCCGTCGACGGTGATGTCCGGTCCGTCGCCCAGCCCGCCGATGAAGTAGCCCGCGTTGCCGTCGATCTCGATGGTGATGCGGTTGGTCAGCCCGACCGCGAGGTTGTGCCTGCCCCACGGTTGCTCGATGCGCGCCGTTGCTCCCGCCGGCAGTTCGGCGAGCGCGGCGTTGATCTCGCGAGTGGTGAGTTCGGCGCAGCTCAGCGTGTCCACGTGTAGACCTCCTCCGGGACCGGCTCGAACACCCTCGCCCCGGCGATGCCGGGGAGCTGGGCCAGGGCGTGGTACTCCGAGGCGACCGCGACGTAGTCCGGGGTTTCGGCGATGACCGCCGGCTTGCACGCGAACGAGTCGCGCATCACCGCGAACTGCGTCGTCGTCGTGACCAGCAGCGTGAAGAACCCGTCCAGTTCCTTGAGCACCATCCGCAGCGCGTCGCCGAGATCGGCGCCGCGGTCGAGCTGCTGGGCGATGTAGCGTGCGGCGACTTCCGAGTCGTTGTCGGTGACGCAGCGGACGCCGTCGCGCTCCAGCCGCCTGCGTACCGAGGCGTGGTTGGAGAACGAGCCGTTGTGCACCAGCGCCAAGCCCTCGGCGGGGGCGAACGGGTGTGAGTGCTCGGTGGTCACCGCCGACTCGGTGGCCATCCGGGTGTGCCCGATTCCCTGGAACCCCGCGCGCTCGGCGATGTCGTAGCGGCGGCAGATCTCCTCGGGCAGGCCGACGTCTTTGCGCACCTCCATCTCCGGTTCGGCACTGCCGGGCAGGTCCCGGTACAGGGCGAGCCCTGCCGAGTCGGGGCCCCGGCTCGTCATGGCCGCCAGCATCGGTGTGAGCAGCTCACCGAGTCTCGGGTACAGGCCGGGGGTCTTCAGGTGAAGGCCGACGATCCCGCACATGCACCGCTCCTTTCCTGTTGTGTGCGATCCGCTGATCACATCAAAGGTCTAGGGTCTATACCTAGTACCTTTCGACATGTGACCACGCTCACTGGGTGGTGTCAAGGCCCGGGCGGGCGACCCTTGACGGGTCAGCGCGTCTGGGCGTGAAGGTAGGGCGCGTCCTCGACCGGCTCGGCGTGCGTAGCCGCATTCACTTGCGGTGACTGGAATTCGCCGGTCATGAGCAGGTGCGCGACGAAGGCCCCGGCAGTGCCGGGCAGCGTGCCGGGGTTCGCGGTGAGGTACCAGTTCTTGGGCACCGGGGTTCCCGGCAGCGCGACCTCGGCGAGGCGTCCCTCCCGCAGCTCGCGCGCCACCGCGTCCCGGGCGATGAGCGCGACACCGAGACCGGCGATCGCCGACTCGCGGATCGCCGCGTTCGACCCGACGGTCAGCGTCCGGGTCGGGCGCTCCGACGTCACCCTGGCGAGGTAGTCCTCGGTGGCCGCCCGAGTGCCCGAGCCCTCCTCGCGCAGCAGCCACGTCTGCCCGGCCAGCCAGTCGAGTGGGTCGTGCCGGTCGGCATCGGCGGCGCGATCCGGCGCGGCGACGGCGATCAGCTCGTACGGGCGCACGCCGAGCACCTCGACCTCGCGCGTCGGCGTGGGACGCCCGCTGAGCAGCAGATCGGTCTCGTGGCCGTCGAGGAGGGTGCGGCCGCGGTTGCGGTTGCCGACGTCGAGGCGAAACTCGATGTGCGGATGTCGCTGCCGGAAGCCGGTGAGCAGCCGGGGGAGGATCTGCTCGCCCGCGGTGGTGGACGCGGCGATGCGCAGCGCCCCGCGTTCGGGGTTCGCCTCCGCCGCTGCCGCGCCGCTCGCCTCGTCGAGCAGACCGAGCACCCGCCGGACGTAGTCGGCGTAGACCGTGCCCGCCTCGGTGAGCCGGATGCCACGGCCCTCCCGGCACAGCAGCGGAAAGCCCAGCGAGCGCTGCAACGCCGTCAGCGAGGCCGAAATCGCCGAGGCCGTGACGAACAGCTGGTCCGCTGCCGCGTGCACGGAGCCGGTGTCGGCGACCGCGAGGAACGTGCGTAGCTGCGAGAGCGTCATCGCGTGGCTCCTTACCCGCGTGCGGCCGGATTAAGGTCTAAGGTATAGAGCATGAACCTTTCGAGTCAAGGAGTCCCCGACGGCGCGGCGATGGCCGAGGACGTCCTGACTTGCGGCTTTACCCGGTAGGGTCGATGACCATGAGGACTGCTCGCAGGTCCGAATCATCGGACATCATGCTGGCCGACGTCAGATTCAGGGCGCGGCTTGCCGCGCGCGACAAGGAGACCGCATGAACCGAGTCGTCACGTCCACGACGTTGACCCAAAGCGTCGCCGAGCACCTCCGCAACCTCATTCACCGGGGCGAGTTCGGTCCCGGCGACCGGTTGCCCGCCGAGCGCGAGCTCGCCGAGCAGCTCGGGGTGGCGCGGATGAGCCTGCGGGACGCGATCAAGACGCTGCAGGACGACGGCTACGTCGAGGTCCGGCGTGGCGCTCGGGGCGGGACTTTCGTGACCGAGCTGCAGCGCCCCCTGGAGAACTGGCGCGCCAGGATGCGCAAGCAGACCGGCGAGATCGACGACATCGCCGACTTCCGCATCGCGCTGGAGTCCTACGCCGTCCGGCTGGCCGCCGCCCGCCGCTCTCGCACCGACCTGACGGCGCTGCGCACGGCGATCAAGAACCTCTCGCACACCGACGGCCTGGCCAGCTTCCGCCTCGCCGACTCGCAGTTCCACGACGCGCTGGCTCGGGCGGCGGGCAACGTACGGCTGGAGACCGCGATCCACGCCGCACGGGGGGAACTGTTCAGCCCGCACGACATCCTGATGTACAAGGAACCGCTGGAGGAAACCCGCAAGGATCATGAGGCGATCTACGGGGCGGTGCGCGATCGCGACGCCGACCGGGCCGAGATCCTGATGCGCGAGCACATCGAGCGCACCCGCAGGCAGTTGCGCGAGGTCATCTTCGGTTCGGCGGCGGGCGACGCCTGAGTGACCCTTGACACACCTGAGTGAACGGTGGTCTCATACCTCTGGTCCTAGGTCCAGACCATAGTCCAATAACCGCCGACGAGGCCGTCGACGGATGCACCATCCGGTCTAGAAGCTCCCCGGATGGTGTGCTTCCTCAAGGAGCGATATCAGGATGCAGGACCAACTCCAATCCCTGACCATTCTGTTCACCGAATTCTATTACTGGGTCACGATCGTCTTCATGTTCTTGATCCACGTAGGATTCGCGACCTACGAGATCGCCGTCGTGCGACCGAAGAACATGCAGCGAACGTTGATGAAGACGTTCGTCATCATCCCGCTGGTCACGATCACGTTCTTCTTTTTCGGGTGGTGGATCTACAACGCCCTGCCGAACGGGCCCGGCATCACCGGCGGACTCGCCGAGGGGGCGGCGGACACCGCGGCGCCCTGGTCACCGTTGATGGCGCCGAACCTGTCCGACCGCATCAACGGCGTCTTCTGGGCGGCGTTCCTGCTGTTCTCGTGGACCGCCGCGGCGATCGTGTCCGGCGCGCTGCTGGAACGGGTCCGCACCGGCGCGTTCCTCATCATCGGCACCTTGGTCGGGTCGGTGCTCTGGATCATCGACGCCGCCTGGGGCTGGCACCCGGAAGGCTGGATGGTGCAGGTGATGGGCTACCACGACGCCTACGCCTCGGGAGTCATCCACGCTCTCGCCGGCGGTGCGACGCTCGGCGTGCTCATCGTGCTCGGTCCCCGGATCGGCAAGTTCGGCAAGCGTGGCGAGGTGCGCGACATCAAACCGCACAACGTCTGGCTGGCCTGCGTCGGACTGTTCCTGATCTTCACCGGGTTCTGGGGATTCTATGTCGCGTGCAACATCCCGATGCTCGACGTCGGCACCGGCGGCCAGGTCTACTTCTCCGCCACGAACATCTACCTGATGCCGACCACGCTGTCCGGGATCACGCTGAACTTCTTGATGTCGTTCTCCGGTGGCATCCTCGCCGCCTACGTCGTCAGCCGCGGCGATCCGTTTTGGACGTTCTCGGGCGGACTGGCCGGTGTCATCGCCACCTCGGCGGGCAACGACCTCTACCACCCGATCCAGTCGATGCTGCTGGCGGCCATCGCGGTCGCGATCATCTTCAAGCTGCACTTCTACGTGGAGCGACGGTTCAAACTGGACGATGTGGTCGGTGCGGTCGCGGTACACGGCTATGCCGGTGTCTTCGGCGTCGTCACGGCAGGCTTCATGCTCTGGGGCTACCCGGCCGCGGCGCCGGTCGCGGGCACGACCGCGTGGTTCACCACCCCCGAAGGCTGGCCCGCGATCAACCCGGTCGGCAACACGCTCGGTGCGCTCATCATGTTCGGGCTCGGTTTCCTGCCGGTGTACGTCGTTGCCAAGATCCTGAACAGGTTCGGTCTGCTGCGGGTGCCCCGGGTGGTCGAGCTCGTCGGGCTCGACGTGCACGACCACACCTCGGCCTACCCGTACTTCCACGGCCGGGTGGACGGCAACGGGCTCGCCGACGAGGAACGAGCGCTGGCCGAGGCCATGAACGACACGGCGACCGTACCGCCGGGCGCGCCGAGCCTCGGCGCGCTGGCCCGCGAAGACATGAGGAGGTAGATCGAGATGACCGGACTGGACTCGTTCACCAACCCGCAGGAAATCGGCGCCCTCTACCCGTTCGCCGGAACCGAGGTAGTGCTGGCCATCGCCGGAATCCTGCTGTGGCTCGCCTGGCACGTCCACCAGATGAGGACGGAGAACCGCGAGAACGAAGCGGCGGTCGAGCTGTACCGCAAGGTGGGCACCGCCCGTGCGCTCGGCAAGGACGGCACCGAATGGCTGCCCGACGAGACGGCGCTGACCCGCGAGGCGGGCACCGGCAACGGGGCGGTGCGCGGCGAGACCGCGGACAAGGTCACGGGAGTGACAACCTGACCATCGCGCGATGACCGGTGACCCCGGGTGCGTGCCTCACGCGCCCGGGGTCACCGATTTCACGGCGAGAAACTGGATGGGCAGCGAGATCAGCTCGGCGGGCCCGTGCATGACCTCGCCGACGAACTGCAGCGTGTCGCCCGGTTCGAGCAGGTACCGCGCGCTGCCGTAGGCGTACTCCATCTTGCCGGAGATCATGAAGATCAGTTCCGTGCCCGCGTGCTGGTAGAGCGGGAACACCTCGGATCGCTCGGTGAGCGTGACCAGGATCGGTTCGAGCCGGTCGTGCGGGGCCCGCATGGCGCCGAGCATCTGGTAGCGGTGACCGGGGCCGGAGCCCTTGTGGTGGATGTCGAGACCGCTGCCGGCCTTGACGAAGACCACGTCCTGTTCCTCGGACAGGCCGCGGAAGAACGCGGTGACCGGCACCGACAGCGCATGCGACAGGCTGGCCAGCGTGGCCAGGCTCGGCGAGGTCTGCATGTTCTCGATCTTGGAGAGCATGCCCTTGGACAGTCCGCTCTCCGAGGCGAGACGGCCGACCGTCCAGCCGAGCTGCAGCCGGAACTCGCGCACCCGCGCCGCGATCACCGTGCCGAGCGCTTCCTCGAGCTCGTCCGCCTCGTCGAGCTCGCCGGCCTCGGCGGGCAGCGCGCTGTCCTGCTCGGTCATCGCCCGATCATGGCACTCATGGCGTCGCCAGTCTCCTCTGTGTCAACCGTCGCTCTCCTTCTGGCCGGACAGCTCGGGTCAACTCTAAACCTTCAGCGGCGATTCTTCGCAGCGAGTGGTGAGCGTGTTCGTGCAGGTCGCCACGGCTGAGCCGGTAGCGGCGACCAGCTCGGACGAGATCAATCGCCGCCGAGGCCTTGTCTCTTAGGGAGATACAGAGTTTACTAGGAGTGGACAAGGCGAGTGTCGTAAACCACAGCTCCCACCGGCCAGCGGGCGGGACAAGGAGGCGAAGCATGACGACCGACCTCGAGAACTTTCTCGCACAGCGAGGCCGTGATGACCAGATCGCGGCGGTACGTAAACAGATCGACGAACAAGACGTGCGCTACATCTACCTGCAGTTCGTCTCGGTCACCGGCCGCATCATGGGCAAGGGCATTCCGGCGAGGCACTGGGAGAAGTTCGCTCACGACGGCTTCCAGCTTGTCTACGGCGCCACCGCCAACCTGTTCATCGACCGCCACGGTGACTACATCGGCTACGGCGCCGAGTCCCGCGAGCTGGTCGGCATCCCCGACGTGGACACCTTCTGCGTGCTCCCGTGGGACTCCAAGACGGCGCGCGTGTTCTGCACCCTGTTCCGGGGCAGGGAGGAAGACGTCGACCCCGGCGCGTACCTGACCTCGGACTGCCGCGGCAACCTGCGGCGCATCCACGAGAACTTCGAACGCGACACCGGCCTGCACCTGCGGGTGGGCACCGAGCCCGAGATGATGTGGCTCAAGAACAAGCCGGACGGCACGCCGTCGGTTGACGGCAAGACGAAGCCCTTCTGCTACCACATCGACCAGTTCTCCGAGCTGCAGCCGCTGATCCACCGGGTGATCGAGTACGGCACCGCCATGGGCCTGGACATGATCCAAGGCGACCACGAGGACGCCCCGGGTCAGCTCGAGCTGAACTGGCAGTTCGACCGCGCCGAGCTCACCGCGGACCGGCTGACCACGTACCGCCAGATCTGCAAGCAGGTCGGCCGCGAGTTCGACGCGTTCCCGTGCTTCATGCCCAAGCCGTTCATGGGCGTGTCCGCCAACGGCTGCCACCACAACATCTCGCTGTGGGAAGGCGACACCAACGCCTTCCTGCCCGACACCGACAACCCGCGGATGCCGAGCAAGCGCGGGCTGGCCGCCATCGGTGGTGTGCTCGAACACCTCGACGCGCTGACCTGCCTCAGCTCGCCGACGGTCAACTCGTACCGGCGGCTCTGGGACACCGGGTTCTGGGCGCCGCTGTACGCGGACTGGGGATTCCAGAACCGCACCACCGCGCTGCGGGTCAGCGCCCCAGGGCGGTTCGAGTACCGCTCGGTGGACTCCTCGGTCAACCCGTACCTGTCGATGGCCGGTCTGATCACGGCGATGGGCGACGGCATCCAGCGCAACCTGGACCCGGGCGAGCCCGAGGAGCGCAACATCTACGAGGCGATGTCGGCGGGCAAGGAGGTCCGCAAGATCCCGATGACGCTCGGCGACGCGCTCGAGGCGCTGCGCAAGGACGAGGTCGTCCGCGGCGCGCTACCGGGCGAGATGTTCACCGTATTCGAGCACTACAAGCGCGACGAGTGGGAGCGCTACTGCGCCGCCGTCACCGACTGGGATGTCAATGAGTACCTCGACATCCTGCCCTGACCGGTCTGACAGTAAGGAGTACCACCACGATGTGCGGTATCGCCGGCATCATCTACACCTCCGGCCGAGGTGACGTCGGCCGCGACATGACCAACATGCTGCAGGCCATGAAGCATCGCGGCCCGGACTCGACCGGCTTCGCGCTCTACGGCGAGCCGGACGACCTACTCGTGATGCGGTTCAAGCTGGCAGACCCCAACGACGGCAACGACTTCGGCTACGAGGAGCGGCTCAATCGCAGCCGCCGGGAGGTCGAGTCCCGGCTGGCCAAGATCGGGGCCGACATCGACCGGGTGGAAGGCGAGTCCGAGTACGCCTACCGGGCCACGTTCCGCTACGACGGCGAGCTCAAGCCGCTGGCCGACTACGTCGAGGACGTCCCCGGCGCCGAGGTGCTCTCGCTCGGGCACTCGCTGGAGATCATCAAGGACCTCGGCGACGCCGAGACCGTCGCCGAGCAGTACCGGCTGAACGACTTCACCGGCACCCACGCCATCGGCCACGTGCGGATGGCGACCGAGTCCGACGTCGACATCGCCGGCGCGCACCCCTACTGGGCCTACCCGTTCTCCGACGTCGCGGTTGTCCACAACGGACAGCTGACGAACTACCACCAGTGGCGGCGGCGGCTCGAGCGGACCGGGCACCGGTTCCAGTCCGAATGCGACTCCGAGATCATCGCCGTTTACCTGGCGCAGAGCATGGCGGACGGCATGCCGCTCGAGACAGCGATGAAGCAGAGCCTCGAAGATCTCGACGGCGTGTTCACCTACCTCGTCGTCACCCAGGATCAGCTCGGCATGGCCAAGGACGAGATGGCCGCCAAGCCGCTGGTGCTGCACGAAGGCGACGGCGTGGTCGTCCTCGCCTCGGAAGAGGGCGCCATCCGCGAGGTGCTGCAGCAGGAGATCGATTCCTACGACCCGTATGAAGGGGAGGTGATGGTGTGGAGCAGGTAATGCAGGCACCGACGAAGCCGGGCCGCTACGACATCCGAGGTCTCGCCGAGCCGGATGCCGAGGCGCCGCGCACCGCCGTGATCAGCGGCACGACGGCCGAGCTGGACGCCGCCGACCTGAGCACCAGAAGGATCAACCTGGAGCTGCGCAGGCTGCTGCACGAGGAGGGCGTCACCGACATCACCCTGCACAACCCCAAGGCACGGCACTCGATCGCGGTCGGGCTGCTGCTGCGCTGCCGGATCACGATCGAGGGCAGCCTCGGCTACTTCGGCTGCGGTCTCGCCGACGGCGCGGAGATCCACGTCAAGGGCCGGGTCGGCTGGTCGGTAGCCGAGAACATGATGTCCGGCGTCGTGGTCATCGACAAGAACGCGGGCTCGCTGACCGGCGCCGCGCTGCGCGGCGGCGACCTCGTCGTCCGCGGCCACGTCGGCGCGCGGACCGGCATCGACCAGAAGGGCGGCACGATCATCGTCGGCGGCAACGCGGGCTCGATGACCGGGTTCATGATGCAGCGCGGCCGCCAGATCATCTGCGGTGACGCCGGACCCGGCCTGGGCGACTCGATGTACGACGGCGTGCTCTACGTCGCGGGCAAGGTCGCCTCGCTCGGGGTGGACTGCGTCGAGGAGGAGATGACCGACGCCGACAACGAGCTGATCGACCGCAAGTTCGGCATCTACCGGCTGGACCGGCCGGACACCTTCCGCAAGTTCGTCTGCGGCAAGCAGCTCTACAACTACGACACCCTCGAGCCCTCCGAGCGCAAGCTCGTCCTCTAGGAGAGACTCACATGGCTGACGAGACAGCACCGTCGGAGACCACGCTCCTCGGCGAGAGCAAGATTTTCACCCCCGAGGTCATCAACGACATCCACATGAAGGCCGAGCTCGGCCGCTACCGGATGCGCGGGGGCGGAATCTTCAAGAAGATCCCGCACTGGGACGAGCTCGTGTTCCTCCCCGGCACCCTCACGCGCTTCGTGATCGAGGGCTACCGCGAGAAGTGCGAGACCAAGACCGTGCTCGGCTCGCGCTTCGCGAAGAAGCCACTCGAGCTGGACATCCCCATCTACATCACGGGCATGAGCTTCGGCGCGCTCTCGCTGGAGGCCAAGATGGCGCTCGCCAAGGGCGCGTCGATGGCAGGCACGGCGACCTGTTCGGGCGAGGGCGGGATGATCCCGCCGGAGCGCGACCTGTCCACGAAGTGGTACTACCAGGTGATCCAGAGCCGCTACGGCTTCAACCCGCACCACCTGATGCTGGCCGACGCGGTCGAGTTCTTCATCGGGCAGGGCTGCAAGGTCGGCATGGGCGGTCACCTCATGGGCCAGAAGGTCACCGAGCAGGTCGCCGAGATGCGTTCGCTGCCACCGGGCATCGACCAGCGCAGCCCGGCGCGGCATCCGGACTGGATGGGCCCGGACGACCTGTCGCTGAAGGTGCAGGAGGTCCGCGAGGCGACCGACTACCAGGTCCCGATCCAGCTGAAGCTCGGCGCCTCGCGGGTATACGACGACGTGCGGATGGCCGCGAAGTGCGGGCCGGACGTCATCTACCTGGACGGTGCCGAGGGCGGCACCGGCGCCGGACCGCATATCGGAACCGAGGAGACCGGCATCCCGCTGATGGCGGCCATCCCCGAGGCGCGTAGGGCGCTGGAGGACGTCGGCCTCGCCGACGAGATCGACCTGGTGGTCGCGGGTGGTATCCGCAACGGCGCGGACGTCGCCAAGTGCATCGCGCTCGGCGCGACGGCCGTCGCGATCGGCACCGCCGCGCTGATGGCACTGGGCTCCAACAAGGAGATCCCGGGGGTGACCGACTACATGGGCGCCACCGGCGCCCCGGCCAGCAAGTTCTACCACATGCACACCGGTAACGACCCCGCCGGAATCACCACCCAGGACCCGGAGCTGCGCAAGCGGCTCGACGTCGACGAGGGAGCGATGCGGGTCTACAACTTCCTGCACGCGTTGACGCTCGAGGCGCAGATGCTTGCCCGCGCCTGCGGCAAGACGAACATCCACAGCCTCGAACCGGAAGACCTCGCCGCGCTGACCACCGAGTCGGCCGCGATGGCCAGGGTGCCGCTCGCCGGCACCAACTACGTGCCGGGCGTGACCGAGGACAACACGCTGCGCGAGATCAAGCAGCTGCTGGAGAAGCACGTGGCCAACGACGGCATGGTAGGAGGTAGTGGTGTCTGAGCGGGTTGATATATCGGACATCTCGGGCCGGAAGCTCTCCGGCGGCAAGAGCATCGACACCGAGGAGCTGACCGGCAAGACCTTCCCCTACCAGTTCGACCCGTCCCTCGTCGAAGACATCGACCTGTACGCGTCGACCCCGGGCGAAGACCTCAACTGGCTCGAGGACATCGAGCTGATGACCGAGGACGGCATTCCGGCGGTGTTCGACCGCTACACCAACGCCTTCCTGAAGATCCACTTCGAGATCCCGGAAGGCAGGGAGAACGAGTACGCCCGCAAGGTGCTGATCAAGCACCTGCAGTCGGGCAACTCCTACGGAGTCTGGCTCAAGCACAAGCACGCCAAGTTCCCGCAACCCGAGCTGGGCTCATGGCTGGCCGAGTCGGAGACCGTCGGCCAGAACTGGCAGCCACCGCAACTCGACGGCTGGCAGAAGCCGACCGGCCACTGACCAGTCGTGGCCCACCGACCGTGGGCGGCGGTCCGCGTGCGCCCCGCCGGGCGGCCGCCCACGTCCTCACCCCCACGGAATGACGCTCGGAAAGAGGCATCGTCATGACCGAAACCTTTCGTGCGGACAAGACCGGCGCGGGCATCGAGGTCCCGGAGGACACCGGCCTGCTGCGCACCATCAGCTGGACCGGCGCCTTCTGGGTCGCCAGCGGCGTGCCCGCACTCGTCCTGTTCTCCATCGGCTCTATCGCCGCGACCATCGGCACCCCGTCGGTGTTGGTGTGGGGTCTGTCCGTCACGTTCGGACTGATCCAGAGCTTCACCTACGCCGAGATCGCGGGGCTGTATCCCAACAAGTCCGGTGGCGCCTCGGTATACGGCGCGATGGCGTGGTGGCGCTACTCGAAGCTGCTGGCGCCGGTCTCGGTGTGGTGCAACTGGCTGGCCTGGTCACCGGTGCTGACCATCGGCTCGGCGCTGGCCGCGGGATACCTGCTCACCGCGCTGTTCCCGGCTGACGCCGCGATCAACACCTGGTCATTGCCGCTGCTGGATCTCGGTGTGCTCAAGGACGGCCTCGAACTGCGGGTCAACTCCCAGTTCCTGATCGGGGCGCTGCTGTTGCTGCTGGTGTTCGCCGTGCAGCACCACGGGATCCTGCGCGCCGCCCGCGTGCAGATGGTGGTCGGGCTCTCGGTGCTCATCCCGCTGCTGCTGGTCGGGCTGGTGCCGTTGATCAGCGGCGAGGTCGTGGCGAGCAACTTCAGCCCGTTCACGCCGATATCAGGGGCGTGGAACCTCGACGGGTGGACGCTGTTCGCGGGCGGGTTGTTCCTCGCGGCGTGGTCGGCGTACGCGTTCGAGACCGCGGTCTGCTACACCCGCGAGTTCAAGAACCCGGGCCCGGACACGGTCAAGGCGATCTTCTCGGCCGGGCTCATCTGCCTGGTGGTCTACCTGCTGGTGCCGTTCGCCTTCCAGGGCACGCTCGGCGTCGACCGGCTGGTGACCGCCCCGATCGTGGACGGCACCGGGGTCGGGGCCGCGATGGTCGACATGGTCGGCGGCGGTGCCGTCCTCGGCAACCTGCTGCTGGTGATGCTGGTGCTGGCGCTGCTGCTGACGATCATGACCACGATGGCCGGGTCCTCCCGCACGCTGTACCAGGGTTCGGTCGACGGCTGGCTGCCGCGCTACCTCGGCAGGGCCAACAAGCACGGCGCGCCGACGCGTGCGATGTGGACGGACCTCGGATTCAACCTGGTGCTGCTGCTGATGAGCGACTACGTGTTCGTGCTCGCGGCGTCCAGCGTCTGCTACATGGTCTTCAACTTCCTCAACCTCAACGCGGGCTGGCTGCACCGCATCGACAACCCGCACAAGGAGCGGCCGTGGCGGGCGCCGACGGCGCTGATCGCCGCCGGTGGCGTGCTGGCGTTCACCAACGCGCTGCTGCTCGGCTGGGGTGCCGATGTGTGGGGTCCCGGCACGCTGTGGACCGGACTCGCGTTCGCGGCGCTGATCATTCCGGTGTTCGTCTATCGGCACTACATTCGCGACAAGGGCCAGTTCCCGGACGAGATGTACGAGTCGGCCGGCATCGACAAGGGGGCGCAGCCTCCCCGGCGTGCCGGGATCAGGCCGTACCTCGCCCTCGCCGGTGGCGTCGCCGTCATCGCGATCGGACAGTTGCTCGCCAGCCTGGGATGAGCCGGACGTTCGTCGGCCGCCGGGCCTCGCCCGGCGGCCGGCTTACGTATTACCAAGAAGATCGAAAGGAAGACGACTGGCACGCTCCTTGACAGCCAGTCAGGCTTGCTTTCGGTCGGATTGGTATCTACCGGCTCAGGAGCCGCGCACGAGCTCGGTCGTCAGGCCCAGTTCGCCGCAGCGGTCGACGTGGTCGAGCAGCCAGGAGGTGTGGGCGTCCGAACGGAGGTGGGCGACGCGGAACCCGTCCCGGGAGGCCAGGTCGTAGAACGGCAGCAGCGTATGCGTCGAGCCGTGTTCGTCGATGACGACATCGGCGTGATCGGGCGCCTGCCGCAGCGTCTCGTGGCACACCGCCGGTCCGGTCCAGATGACGACATCCGCCTCGGCGATGGCGCGCGCCGCGCGCCACGAGAGGGAGTCGGGAATGGTTGACGTAACGGAGATGAAAGTGACTCGTCCGGTACTCACATGGTCTATTGTGTCCGTGGTTTCCGAGGGTGTCTATTGAATGAGTCCTCAGCATTCTCCATCGATTACTTGATTCATGATCCGGGCATTGCCTGGCGCATGAGGATACTCAATTGACCCGGCATTCACATCGATGGTCAGATCGATTCTGACCCTATTTTCGCGGGAGGTGCCATGACGCTGAACCGGCGCTGCGCGGTCGACGTCTTCTGGAACCTCGTCACGCTCATGGACGACTACGCACTCGAGCTGCCCGAGCCTGCGGCGGACGGCCTGCCGCCCGGGACGCGAGTCTGCCTCCCGCTCGGCGACGAGCGCCCGCTCGCCGAGGTCATGACCGCGGCCCGCCGACTCATCGCCGCCGGCATGCGGCCGGTGGCGGCCGTCGCCGCACCCGAGCCGGGCGCCTCGCGCCGCATCGACCGCCCGCTCCGGGAACTGGCCGGCATCGGCGTGCGCGAGCTGGTCCTGCTCTGGCCGGCGGGGACCTCGCTGACGAGCGCGTTGGACGACGTGACGCGGGTGGTGTGCCGCTGCGATCCCGGGCGACGGGGCTTCACCGAGATCGGCGTCGCCACTGTGGGACACGCGGGCCTGAACGTGGGACACGAGCCGTCGGCGGAGCTGCTGCGGGCGTTCGAGGAGGCCAGCGACGTCAGCGTGGCCGGCGACATCGGGATCACGCTGCTGACGCCGCCGGTGCGCTCGGTGGAGTCCGTCATCGCCTGGGAGCACTCGCTGCGCGCGGCAGGCAACCTGTTCCCGGTACGGGTCCGGCTTCCGGAGACCGGGCCGAACCCCTTTCGTCACACCATTCCGCTCTTGCTCGGAATGGCGGCCGCCGCCGAGGCGGACCCGGGCTGCCTCATTTCCGAAGTGCAATTCGTGTTACGCGGACCGGCGGAACCGGCGGCGGCATTCGCCGACGATATCCGCGACGGCAATTTCGTCGTCGAGGACAGCGAATACGGCTATCGGCTGAGCATGCTCCGGGAAAGGTGATGCGCACCGACAAGTAAACGCTCAAGGATCCGGCGGAAGAACTCAAGCGAATTGTGTAGTCACCGCCAGGCCCGGCCCGGTACTGTTTCATACAGGTGGACATAGTTTCTCAATAGGACACGGAGACGGAGAGGAGTCGACGGCGTGCCGAACCGCCCTGACGCCGAGCTGCCCGCGATGGTCCGGTCATTGACCACCGGGTTCAGCGTCGAGATGACTCCGGCCGACGTCCGCAAGAACCCCGGCCTGTGCCGGGAGAGTCTGCCCGCGGGCACCCGCGCCTACCTGACCTTCCTGCCGCGCACTCCGTTCGGCGACACCGTCAAGGCGGCCATCTCGCTGATCGAGCAGGGCATGCGGCCGGTGCCCCACATCGCGGCGCGCGGCATCGCCGACACCGCCGAGCTGGACCGGATCGTCGGTCAGCTCGCCGACGTCGGCGTGACCGAACTGCTTGTCATCGCCGGGTCGCTCCGCTCGCCGAAGGGCACGCTCGGCGACACCATGGCCGTGTTGCGTTCCGGCGTGCCCGCGCGTCACGGCATCACCCGCATCGGCGTCGCGGGCCATCCCGAAGGCAGCCCAGACATCGACGCCGACGCGCTCGCGACCGCGCTGCGGGACAAGAACGACTTCGCGGCCCAGACGGGCTGCGGAATGTACCTGCTGACGCAGTTCTGCTTCGACGCGCCGCCCATCGTCGCATGGGAACGTCGCATCAGGGCAGCCGGAAACCAGCTTCCCGTCCATATCGGACTGCCCGGGCTGACCTCGCCGAAGCGGCTGCTGAAGTTCGGCCTCGCCTGCGGCGTCGGCCCCTCGCTGAATGTGCTGCGGAAACAGGCCGGTGGCGTCCTCTCGCTCGCCACGACCTCGGCGTACTACCCGGACCAGACCCTGCTCGGACTCGCCTCGTCGCTGCGCGACGACGAGGGGAGCCGCATCAGCGGGGTGCACTTCTTCCCGTTCGGCGCCACCGCGCCGACGGCCGACTGGGCCAAGCAGATCGCGGACGGCCAGTTCCAGATCGACGACCGGCAAGAACGGCTCGCCGTCACGGCATGACAAGTCCACGACCAGATTGGCAGGCAGACAATGACCGTGCGCAGTGGTGCCTCGCACCTGTTCATCCCCGGCCCGACCAACGTCCCCGAGGCTGTGCGGCGGGCGATGAACGTACCCATGGAAGACCACCGGGCTCCCGACTTCGGTGAGCTGACGCTGCCGCTGTTCGAGGACCTCAAGCAGGTCCTCGGGCTCGTAGGCGGCCGGGTGTTTCTCTACCCGGGCTCGGGAACGGCCGCCTGGGAGGCCGCGATCAGCAACACCCTCGACCCGGGCGACAAGGTCCTGATGTCGCGGTTCGGCCAGTTCTCGCACCTGTGGGCCGACATGGCCGAGCGGTTCGGACTGGAGGTCATCTGCGTCGACGTCGAGTGGGGCAAGGGTGTGCCGATCCAGGACTACGAGTACATCCTGTCGAAGGAACGCGACATCAAGGCGGTCTTCGCCACCCACAACGAGACCGCGACCGGGGTCACCTCCGACATCGCCGCGGTCCGCCGCGCCATGGACACCGCCGAGTCCGACGCGCTGCTCTACGTCGACGGCGTGTCGTCGATCGCCTCCATCGACTTCCAGCAGGAGGCCTGGGGCGTCGACCTCGCCGTCACGGGCTCGCAGAAGGGCCTGATGCTGCCCGCGGGGCTGGCGGTGCTCGGCGTCAGCGACAAGGCCCTCGACGCGTCCAAGACCGCGGCGATGCCGCGCTGCTACTTCGACTTCGCCGACATGATCAAGACGAACGACGCCGGCTACTTCCCTTACACGCCGCCGCTTCCGCTGCTGCACGGCATGCGCGCGTCGCTGGACCTGCTGTTCGCCGAGGGGCTGCCGCAGGTGTTCGAACGCCACCACCGGCTCGCCGAGGGTGTGCGGCGCGGCGTGCACGCGCTCGGGCTGGAACTGCGCGCCCGCGGGCCGGAGTGGTACTCCGACACCGTCACCGCGATCGACGTGCCCGAGCACGTCGACGGCACCGAGGTCTGCAAGATCGGCTATCACCGCTACCGGACGTCGTTCGGCGCCGGACTGACCAAGGTGGCAGGCAAGGTGTTCCGCATCGGACACCTCGGAGACCTGAACGAGGTGAGCTGCCTCGCCGCGCTCGCCGCCGCCGAGATGTCGCTGGCCGACGCCGGTGCCGACATCGAGCTCGGCGCGGGCGTAGCCGCGGCACAGGAGTACTACCGCAAGGCCAACGCGCGCCTCGCCGCCTGAGGCGAGCTCACCCCCAGTCCGCCGGTGATGGGGTACCGCCCAACCCCATCACCGGCCTTCCACCCTCGTTTGGAGACTTCCATGAGCCACACCTTGTATCCGCCGCGCCGGCCCCGGTTGCAACGCAGCGAGCTCGCCGTGCCCGGATCCAACCCGAGCTTCATCGACAAGGCCGCCGACGGCGAGGCCGACTTCATCTTCCTCGACCTCGAAGACGCCGTCGCGCCACCGGAGAAGGAACAGGCCCGCAAGAACGTCATCGAGGCGCTGCGCGACATCGACTGGGCAGGCAAGGGTAAGACCGTGTCGGTGCGCATCAACGGCCTCGACACCCACTACATGTACCGCGACGTCGTCGACGTCGTCGAGCAGGCCGGTCAGCACCTCGACACCATCCTGGTGCCGAAGGTCGGCGTGCCCGCCGACCTGTACTGCGTCGAGGCGCTGGTCAACCAGATCGAGCAGGCCAAGGACTTCGACAACCGCATCGGCACCGAGGCGCTGATCGAGACCGCGCTCGGCATGGCCAACGTCGAGGCCATCGCCGCCAGCGGCGGCAGGCTCGAAGCGCTGCACTTCGGCGTCGCCGACTACGCCGCGAGCAACCGCGCCCGCACCGTCAGCATCGGCGGACTCAACCCCGACTACCCGGGCGACCAGTGGCATTTCGCGCTGTCGCGGATGATCGTGGCCTGCCGGGCCTACGGGCTGCGCGCCATCGACGGGCCGTTCGGCGACTACTCCGACCCCGACGGCTACCTCGACGGCGCCCGCCGCGCCGCCGCGCTGGGCGCCGAGGGCAAGTGGGCCATCCACCCCAGCCAGGTCGAGCTGGCCAACACCGTGTTCACCCCGCCCGAGGCCGAGGTGACCAAGGCCCGGCGCATCGTCGAAGAGCTGCGCAAGGCCGAGGCCGAAGGCAAGGGCGCCGCGTCGGTGGACGGCAAGATGATCGACGCCGCCTCCGAGCGGATGGCCCAGACCGTGATCATGGTCGACGACGCGATCCGCGCCGCCGCCGCGGCGAGAGGGTGAGGCCATTATGGACATCCACGAGTACCAGGCCAAGGAGCTGCTCGCGAGCTACGGCGTCCCGGTCCCGCGCGGCGGGCTGAGCTACAGCCCGGAACAGGCGTCGTACCGGGCCACTGAGATCGGCGGCTCGTCCTGGGTGGTCAAGGCGCAGGTCCACAGTGGCGGCAGGGGAGAGGCAGGCGGGGTCAAGGTCTGCCACTCCGACCACGAGGTCGCCGACTTCGCCAACGAGCTGTTCGGCAAGCGGCTGCGCACCCGGCAGGCCCCGGCGGGCAAGTGCGTGTACCGCGTCTACGTCGAGGAAGCCACCGACATCAAGCGGGAGCTGTACTTCGGCATCGTGCTGGACCGGGCCACCGAGCGGATCACCGTGGTCGTCTCGGCCGAGGGCGGTATGGAGATCGAGGAGCTCATCGAGTCCAATCCGGACGCGCTGATCAAGGCCAGCATCGAACCCGCGGTCGGGTTCCTGGAGTACCAGGCCCGCGAACTGGCGTTCGCGCTCGGTCTGGCGCCCTCGCAGATCGCCAAGGCCAGCAAGCTGTTCCGCGCCGCCTATCGGGCGTTCCGCGACCTGGACGCGGCGATGCTGGAGATCAACCCCCTTGCCGTCAACGCCGAGGGCGAGTTGGTCGCGCTCGACGCCAAGATGTCGTTCGACGACAACGCGATGTTCCGCCGCCCGGCGATCTCCGAGCTGCGCGACCGCAGCCAGGAGGACCCGAGGGAGAGCCACGCGGCGGACCGGGGGCTGGCCTACGTCGGCCTCGACGGCGACATCGGCTGCATGATCAACGGTGCCGGGCTGGCCATGGCCACATTGGACATGATCAAGCTGGCGGGCGGCGACCCGGCCAACTTCCTCGACATCGGCGGCGGCGCGTCGCCGGAGCGGGTGTTCAAGGCGTTCCGCGCGGTGCTCGCGGACAGCAACGTCAAGGTGGTGCTGGTCAACATCTTCGCAGGCATCAACCGCTGCGACTGGGTCGCCAAGGGCATCGTCGAGGCGTTCTCCCAGATGGACGTCGAGCTGCCGGTCGTGGTGCGGCTGGCAGGCACCCACGTCGAGGAAGGGCAGCGGATTCTGGCCGAGTCCGGGCTGCCGATCGTGTCCGCCGACACGCTGGCCGAGGCCGCCGAGCGCGCCGTGGCCGCCGCCCAGATGGGCGAGCGCGCGACCGCCGCCGCACGGGCCTGAGAGGAGAAGAGATGGCTATCCTGCTCACCGAGACCACCCCGGTCATCGTGCAAGGCATCACGGGCCGCATCGGCCGGTTCCACGCCGAGGAGATGATCGACTACGGCACCAACGTCGTCGGCGGCGTCACCCCCGGCAAGGCCGGCGAGCCCGTCCTGGACCGGCCGGTGTTCAACACGGTCAAGGACGCGGTCGCCGCCACCGGCGCCGAGGCCTCGATCGTGTTCGTGCCGCCCCCGTTCGCCGCCGACTCCATCATGGAGGCCGCCGACGCCGGCATCCGCCACTGCGTCTGCATCACCGACGGCATCCCGACCCAGGACATGATGCTGGTCAAGCGTTACATGCGCCGCTACCGGGCCGACGGCAAGATGCGGCTGACCGGGCCGAACTGCGCCGGCACCATCAGCCCAGGAAAGGCGCTGCTCGGCATCATGCCCGGCCACATCTACCTGCCGGGCCGGATCGGGGTGGTCAGCCGCAGCGGCACCCTCGGCTACGAGGCCGCCTCGCAGCTCAAGGCGCTCGGCTTCGGGGTGTCCACCTCGGTCGGCATCGGCGGTGACCCGGTCAACGGCTCGTCGTTCCGCGACATCCTGGAGCTGTTCGAGGCCGACGACGAGACCGACGCCG
>WHUB01000026.1:23325-48117 GCA_009377395.1 Actinophytocola sp.
GAGAAGGTCGAGATCCTCACCTCGGCCGGGGTGACCGTGGCCCCCGACCCGTCCAGCCTGGGCGTTACGGTCGCGAATGTGCTCGATGAGCGCGGTCTCGTCGCCGCACCCGCCTGACAACGGAGGTACTCCCATGGCTGACCCCGAGATCGTCGTGACCCGCAGGTGGCCGGAGCCGGTCGAGGCCGAGCTGCGCCGCCGGTTCCCCTCGGTGCGGCTCAACACCGACGACACCCCGCTCGGGCCTGAGGGCCTGCGGCGCGCGCTGGCGGAGGCCGACGTGGTGCTGCCGACGGTGTCCGACCAGCTGCCGGCCGAGCTGTTCGACGGGCCGGTCCGCACCCGGTTCCTCGGCAACTTCGGCGTCGGCTACAACCACATCGACGCCGCCGCCGCCGCGAAGGCAGGCATCGTGGTCACCAACACCCCCGGGGTGCTCACCGACGCCACCGCCGACACCGCCATGACGCTGCTGCTCATGGCGGCTCGGCGTGCCGGGGAAGGGGAGCGGGAGCTGCGCGCCGGGCGCTGGACCGGCTGGCGCCCGACCCATCTGCTCGGCACCGGGGTGACCGGCAAGACGCTCGGCATCATCGGCATGGGCCGCATCGGCGCCGCCGTCGCGCGCCGCGCGCACTTCGGCTTCGGCATGTCCGTCGACTTCTACGACCCCACGCCGAACGTCGCCCACCACGGCGTGCCCGGAGCGCGGCAGCTGTCCAAAATCGACGACGTGCTCGACGGCGCGGACTTCGTGTCGCTGCACATGCCCGGCGGCGGCGACAACCACCACGTCATCGACGCCGCCCGCCTCAAGCGCATGAAGCCGACCGCGTTCCTCGTCAACACCGCCCGTGGCGACGTCGTCGACCAGACCGCGCTCGCCGAGGCGCTGCGCGACGGCACCATCGCCGGTGCTGGACTCGACGTCTACGAGGGTGAGCCCGCCGTGCCCGCCGAGCTGCGGGAGCTCGACAACGTCGTGCTCCTGCCGCACCTGGGCAGCGCGACCACCGAGACCCGCACCGCCATGGGCATGCTGGTGCTCGACAACCTCCAGGCCTATGTGGAGGGTCGCGAACCACCGTGCCGGGTGGCGTGACCGACCCGCACGGTTTCCTGCGCGGCCTGTTCGACACCGCCGTGGCCGCCGCCGACCCGCTGCGGCGGGTGCCGGAGTTCCTGCCGGACCCGCCGCGCGGGCGGGTGATCGTCGTCGGCGCGGGCAAGGCGTCGGCACGGATGGCGCAGGCGGTCGAGCGTGCCTGGCACGGCCGCGTCGAGGGACTGGTCGTCACCCGCTACGGCCACGCGGTGCCGTGCGAGCACATCGAGATCGTCGAGGCCGCCCACCCGGTCCCGGACGACGCGGGCCAGCGGGCCGCCCGCCGCATCCTCGACCTGGCCGCCTCGGCGGGGCCGGAGGATCTGGTGCTTGCGCTGATGTCCGGCGGTGGGTCGTCGCTGCTCGCGCTGCCCGCCGACGGGATCACGTTGCGGGACAAGCAGGAGCTGAACACCGCGCTGCTGCGCAGCGGGGCGTCGATCAGCGAGATGAACCTGGTCCGCAAGCACCTGTCGGCGGTCAAGGCCGGACGGCTGGCCGCGGCGGCGTTCCCGGCCCGCACCGTCGGGCTGCTGATGTCGGACGTGCCCGGCGACGACCCCGGCGTCATCGCCTCCGGGCCCACCGTCGCCGAGCCCAGCACCCCGGCACAGGCGCTGGCGGTGCTGGACGGCTACCGCATCGACGCCCCGGGCGCTCGCGCCTGACTGCGCGCGGCGACCGGTTGCCCACGACCGGACGATCCCCGGCTCGCCGCCACCGAGAACCAGGTCATCGCCGCCCCGCAACACTCGCTGGATGCCGCCGCCGACGCGGCCCGCCGCGCCAGGGTGACGCCGGTGGTGCTCGGCGACGCCATCGAGGGCGAGGCCCGCGAGTTCGGCACCGTGCTGGCGGGGATCGCGCGCCAGGCCCACCGGCACGGCCAGCCCGCCGCGCCGCCGTGCGTGCTGCTCTCCGGCGGCGAGACGACGGTGACCGTGCGCGGCGACGGGCGCGGCGGCCGCAACGTGGAGCTGCTGCTGGCGCTCGCGCTCGGGCTGCGTGGGTTGGCGGGCGTGCACGCCCTCGCCTGCGACACCGACGGCGTCGACGGCAGCGAGGAGATCGCCGGGGCGCTCATCGCGCCGGACACGCTCGCGCGAGCACGGCGGCTCGGCCTCGACCCGGCGGCCGCGCTGGCCGCCAGCGACGGCCACACGTTCTTCGAGAAGCTCGGCGACCAGGTCGTCACGGGTCCGATGCTGACCAACGTCAACGACTTCCGCGCCGTGCTGGTGACTTGAGTCCCTAGCCGCGGTCTGCCATGCTCGCCAGGCTCAACGGTGGTCGCCGAGTGATCCGGACATTGCGACGGCTGTTCACCTTCCTGCTCGGCCTGAGCATCGGTGCACGCGCCCGATGCTCAGGCCCGGCGTTTCAGCCGGTGTTGCGCATGCCGGCCGCCACCCCGTTGATGGTGAGCAGCAGCGCCCGGTACAGATCTGGACAGACGTCCTCGCTCGCGCGCACCCTGGCCAGCAGGTCCACCTGGAGGTAGGAGATCGGGTCGAGATAGGCGTCGCGCACCTCGAGGGTCCGCTTGAGCGCCTGCGCGTCGTCGAGCAGCTCCCGCTGCCCGGTCACCCGGAGCAGCTCGGCGCGAGTCACCTCGTACTCGGCGCGAATCACGTCGAACAGCCGTCGCAGCGGCTCCGGCACCAGCGTCGCGACGTAGTGACCCGCGATCTCGAGGTCGGTCTTGGCCAGCATCATCTCCACATTGGACAGAAAGGTGCGGAAGAACTGCCAGCCGCCGTGCATCTCCGTCAGCACCTCGGACAGCCCGGCCTCGCGAGCCGCCCGGAGCCCGGAACCGACGCCGAACCAGCCCGGCACGATCTGCCGCGACTGGGTCCAGCCGAACACCCACGGGATCGCCCGTAGGCCCTCGATGCCGCCGCCCGAGGACGGCCGCCGTGACGGGCGCGAGCCGATGTTGAGCGAACCGAGCTGCTCCACCGGCGTCGAGGCCACGAAGTACGCGGGCAGGTCCGGGTCCTCGACGAGACCCCGGTAGGCGTCGTAGGCGTGCTCGCTGACCGTGTCCATGCAGGCGTCCCAGCGGGCGAGCACGTCGGGGGTCTGCCGGGGCGTGCTGTGCAATGTGGACGCTTCCAGCACGGCGGCGACGGTCAGCTCCAGGTTCTCCCGCGCCAGCTCCGGCAGCGCGTACTTGTCGTTGATGACCTCGCCCTGCTCGGTGAACTTGATCTCGCCGTCGAGCACGCCCCAGGGCTGCGCCAGGATCGAGTCGTGGGTCGGCCCGCCGCCGCGCCCGACCGTGCCGCCCCGGCCGTGGAACAGCCGCAGTCGCACCCCGTGGCGCGCCGCGACGTCCCGCAGCGTTCGTTGTGCCTTGTGGATTCCCCACTGCGAGCTGGTGATGCCGGCCTGCTTGTTGGAGTCCGAGTAGCCGAGCATGACCTCCTGGGTGTCACCGCGCAGCCGAACGATCGTCCGGTAGGTCGGGTCGCAGAGCAGCTCGTCGAGCAGCTCGCCCGCGCGGCCCAGCTCCTCGGCGGTCTCCAGCAGCGGCACGAAGTCGATGCGGCAGAACGGCGGGACGGTCGCGCCGTCATTCTCGTAACCCCAGGCGTCCAGCAGCCCGGCCTCGCGGGCGAGCACGACGGCCGCGATCAGATCGTCGACACCCCGGGTCATCGACACGATGTAGCTGCCGATCGCCTCGGGCCCGTAGGTGTCCAGCGCCTCGCGGGCGGCGACGAACACGTCGAACGTCGTCGCCCCGTCGGCGTCCAGCGGCGGTGGGGTGCGGGTCAGCGGCCGCCGGGACGCCAGCTCGGCGCTGAGCAACTCGGTGCGCTTCTCCCGCGACTGATCGCGATACGGTGCCATCCGCACGCCGAGCCCGTCGAACAGCTGGCCGACGGCGTGATGATGTGCGTCGGCGTGCTCGCGGATGTCCATAGTGGCCAGATGTAGGCCGAACACCGCGACCATGCGGCGCACCTTGCCGAGCACCCCGTCGGCGATCAGCCCCCCGGCGTTGGCGCGCAGCGACTCGGCCAGCACCGCGAACTCGGCCCGCAGCTCCGCGCTGCCGAGATAGTCGCGGCCCGCCACGTGGCCGGTGCCCGCGTCCACCCGCGCCAATGTGTTGGCGAGCTTGGCGTCGATGCAGGTCAGCTTGACGCGGTACGGTTCGGTGTCGACGCGCTTGAGCATGTCCGAGTCGAGGTCGGGCAGCGCGGCCAGGTCCTCGGCGATGGACGCCCGCAGCTCGGCCGAGACTTCGACCGCCGAGGTCGACGTCGACAGGTCCGCGATCAGCTCCTCGATCATCGCCCGCAGCGCGCGCACCGCGGTGTGGTGCTGCATGCGCAGCACCTCGCGGGTCACGTCCGGCGTGACGTTCGGGTTGCCGTCCCGGTCGCCGCCGATCCAGCTGCCGAACGTCAGCGGGGCGGCGTCCGGCGGCAGCAGCACGCCGTGCCGCCGCAGCTCGTCCACCAGATCAGTGGCGAGGCCGGGCAGCACCTCCTCGGCCAGCTCCTGCAGGTAGTACAGCGCGTTGCCTGCTTCGTCCACTGGGCTCGGCCGCTCCGCACGCAGCTCGTCGGTCTGCCAGACCAGGTCGATCAGCTCCGCGATCAGCCGGTCATGCCGGGCGCGGGCGCGCTCGCCACGATCGCCGTCGTGCAGCAGCACCTCGGCGATGCGGCGCAGCTTGGTCAGCACCGAGCGGCGGCTCGCGTCGGTGGGATGCGCGGTGAACACCGGCCGGATCGCGAGCGTGGCCGCGGCCGTGCGCAACGGGGTGGGGCCCTGCTCGTCGACGACGCCGGCGGTGGCGCGGGCGAGCCAGCCGTCCTCGGCGGGACAGTCGCGGATCCGCCGGACCCGGTCGGCCTGCTCGGCGACGTTGGCGAGCAGGAAGTACACCGAGAAGGCCCGCACCAGCGCGGCGGCGACCGGCAGCGGCTGCGCGGCGAGCAGCGCGCGGGCGTTGTCGCGCGCCGCGGCCCGCTCGGCCGCCGTCGGCGCCTCCTTGCTCTGCTTGGTCAGCCCGCGCACCCGCTCGACGAGGTCGAGCAGGTCGGAGCCGTGCTGGCGCACCAGCGACTCGCCGAGCAGCGCCGCCACCCGCCGGACGTCGCCGCGCAGGTCGTCATCGTTGTCGGGCCGGGAGACAGTCACGCTTCCACGATGGTGGCCGCGCGGTGCGAGTGTCTATGGATTGTTTTCTGGCCACTCTGCAGCGTTTGGTGTGCTGTTGAAGGCCGTCGACGTCTCCCATGAGGACGGACTTATTTGTGGGACTGCCCGCCCGCCGACTTGTCGATCTTGCGTACCGCGTTCTCGATCTTGTCGTGGTACTTGCCCTTGGTCCGCTTGTCCACGAAGGCACCGGCCTGCTGCGAGTACTTACGCACCTTCTCCGGGTTCTTCTTCGCGTACTGCCGCGCGGCCTCGGCCGCGCCGGTCAGTGCGGCAAATCTGCGCATGAACGCCATGTCGCGCCCCTTTCACCGTCTTGGAGACAATCAACCCACTGTCATGAGCTTGGCACACCTTAGCCTCGCATGCCGCCGGTAGACTCCGCGCCGATGTCGAATGCCACCCGTGACCTGGTCGAGCGCGCACCCGCGAGCCGGACCGCGCTGATCACCATCGACAAGGCCGGACGCCGACGGGAGCTGACCTTCGGCGAGATGGCCGCCGAGGTGCGCGCGACGGGCGCGCGGTTCGCGTCGCTCGGTATCGGCCGGGGCGACGTCGTCTACACCATGTGCGGCTCGCGCATCGAGTGGGTGCTGACGATCCTCGCCTGCCTGCGCCTCGGCGCGGTGCTGTGCCCGTGCAGTCCCATGCTGCGCGCCAACGACCTCAAGACCCGGGCGGCCACCGCGTCGCCGCGCCTGGTCGTCGCCGACGACGCGCACCTCGGCGAGCTCACCGACGCCGGGTTCGGCGACGTCATCCTGCCGCTGTCCGAGTGGACCATCGACGACACCGGCGAGCCGCCGCCCGCTCCGGACCTGGCCGAGGACGATCCGGCGTTCCTGCTGTTCACCTCGGGCTCGACCGGGACGCCGAAACCGGTGTGGCACGCCCAGCGGTACGTGTGGGGCCAGCAGCTGCACGCCGAGCACTGGCTCGGCGCCGAGCCGGGTGACCTGGTCTGGAGCACGGCCGCGCCCGGCTGGTCGAAGTCGACCCGCAACGCCTTCCTCGCGCCGTGGCTCGCGGGCGCGAAGGCGCTGATCCACGAGGGCAGGTTCGACGCGCGCCAGCGCCTCGACCTGATACGCGCCGAGCAGGTCACCGTGCTGTGCATGTCACCGACCGAGTGGCGGATCACGCTCGCCGACGGCACGCCGTCTGGCCTACCGTCGCTGCGCAGGCTGGTGGCCGCGGGCGAGCCGCTCGACGCCGACACGATCGCCGGGTGGCGCGCCGCGACGGGCCTGACGATCGCCGATGGCTACGGCCAGACCGAGACCGGCCACATCGCGGGCACACCGCCGGGCCAGGTCGCGCCGCCCGGATCGGCCGGCCGCCCGCTGCCCGGCGTCGACATCCGGCTGCACGAGGGCGAGCTGCAACTCGACGTGACCACGCTGCCGACGATGTCGCTGGTCAGCGACGCCGACCTGATCGATGGCCGGTGGTGGGCGACCGGCGACCTGTTCGACCAGGACGCCGACGGCTGGCTGTTCTTCCGTTCGCGCGCCGACGACGTCATCCTGTCGTCGGGGTATCGCATCGACCCGCTCGAGGTCGAGTCGGCGCTGCGCAGCCATCCTCACGTGCGCGACTGTCTGGTCGCGGGAGTGCCGGACGCGCGGCGCGGTGAGATCGTCGCCGCGCTGGTCGTGCTCGACGACGGCGATACCGACCACGAGGCGCTGCAGCGGCACGTCCGCGAGGTCACCGCGCCCTACAAGTACCCACGGCTGGTGCGGTTCACCGACGACCTGCCACGAACGACGACCGGCAAGATCGCGCGAGGACGTGGCAAGGAGCTGCTGCGTGCCTACACTGGCCCGATGACCACGTCGATGATCGAGCGCGAGCTGAAGTTCGAGCTGCCGACCGAGGCTGCGGTGCCGGAGCTGGCCGGGACGGGGCCGGTCGCGCACCAGGAGTTCCTCGGCGAGGACGTGCTGGCAGCGACGTACTACGACACCGAGGACCAGCGGCTGGCGGCAGCCAAGATCACGTTGCGTCGCCGGAGCGGGGGAGCGGACGCGGGCTGGCATCTGAAACTGCCCACCGACGATGGGCACCGGCAGGAGCTGCACGCGCCGATGTCCGAGGAGGTCCCGGCGGAGCTGGCCGACCGGGTCTCCGATGTCACCGGCGGCGAGCGGCTGCTGCCGGTCGCCCGCATCGATACCACCCGCTCGACGTTCGAGCTGCGCGACCACGGGCGGCGGCTGCTCGCCACGCTGGCCGACGACCAGGTGGTGGGGGAGCTGCCGCAGCGGTCGGTGGTGGTGCGGTGGCGTGAGCTGGAGATCGAGCTGGACGCCGATGCCGACGAGGCGCTGCTGGAGACGCTGGCGACCGCGCTGCGCGACGCGGGCGTGACCTCGTCTCCCTGGCCCTCGAAGCTGAAGCGGCTGCTCAGCGGGGGTGACGCGGCTTCCTGACCTGTATCACAAATTTGTGATACAGTCGGCCCATGGAGAAGTCGCACACGGTCGGACTGCGCGAGCTTCGGCACAACACCGGTGCGGTGATGGCCCGGGTTCGGCACGGCGAGACGGTCGACGTGACCGAGCACGGCACGTTGATCGCCCGCATCGTTCCCGTTCAGCAGCGGGCGCCCGCTCCCGTGATCGGTCGGCTGGTGGAGGAGGGCCGCCTGCGCCGGGCCGATCGGCCGGGGTATCGGCCGCGCATGCACCCCGGCGACGGTATCGATCAGCTTGGTGATGCACTGGCCAAGCTTCGCGATGAGGAACGCTGGTGAGCGTCTTCTACGCCGATACGTCCGCCGCCATCAAACTGCTGCGCGAGGAGAAGCATTCCGCCGCGTGCGCTGAGTTCTACGATGCGAACACGGACGCGACCTGGGTCAGTTCCGCCCTGCTCCGGATCGAGCTGATGCGAGCCGTGAACCGCGCCGCGCCAGCGCTGCTGCCCGACGCCCGGGACCTGCTGACTGCCTTCGACACCGTCGGCATCGACGACGACATCGTGGACAGTGCGATGAACGAGCCGGATCGGACTCTGCGCTCGCTCGACGCGATCCACCTGTCCACGGCGCGGGTGCTGGGCGCGGACCTCACCGGCCTGCTGACCTACGATGATCGGCTCGCCCGCGCGGCAACCGACGCCGGTATGACGGTGCTCGCCCCGGGTTCCTGACCTGGTGTTCCGCCGCTGACCGGGGTACAACCGAACCATGGCCGAGCGGACAGGGCGCCGCGATCCGCACACCGCAGTGAAGCGCGAGCTGCTGGTGCGCTACCTCGACGCCTGGACCTCCGCCGTGCTGCGATCGCACCGCCGGGCCAGCTACGTCGAGGCCGCGCCGGCCGGTCCCGCCGCCGACGCGCTGCGGGTGTTCGGGGAGTTCGCCGACCGGCTCACCGGGCACCGGCTGGACGTCGTCCTGCTGGGCGCACCCGCCGACTCGCTGGCCCCGGTGTTGCGGGAGTTGGGCGAACCGCCCGGCCTGGCGGTGAGCGGCGTCGACGACCCCGCGACCCTGACGATCGACGGCCCGGCGTTGGCGCATCTCGACGCCATGGGCGACAGCGGGCTCGACGAGCAGACGACCTGGGAGCTGGCGGCGACCGTGGCTCGTGGCAAGGCGCGCGAGCTGCTGCTGACGGTGCCACCGGCGACGGCCGAGCAGGTGGCCGAGCACCGGGCGCGGCTGCGCGCGGCGGGACTGCCGTATGTGGCCGCGGTGGAGCTCGTCGACCGTGACGGCCATGCCCAGCTGCTGATCTTCGCGACGAGCGCGCGCAAGCACCTGGCGACCTTCAAGGAGGAGCTGTGGTCGGCCGACGAGTTCGCCGGCGTCCGCTACCGCGACCCCAGCGACGCCGACGGCGCCCTTGTCGACATCTCGCTGACACCCCAGCTGACCCCGCTGCGCCGGATGCTGCTGCCCGAGCTGGCGCGCCGGGGCCGGTGCAGCGTCGCGGACCTGCAAGACCACACGTTGCTGTCAACAATGTACCGACCGGCCGACACTATCCGGGTGCTCACGGCCGCCGCCTCGGCAGGAGCGATCAGCCGCGACCCGGACAAGGGACGCCTGATGCCGCGCACGGTCGTCGCCCCGGGGTAGCGCCTGCCGCGCCTGCCGGTCAGGCGACATCGTGGGACGCGGCCGTCGCGCCGCTGAGCCGCTCGACCAGCCGGTCGGGGAACGTCCCGTCGGTGCGCAGCACCACGCACACCGGGGCGGCGTCTTGCGCCGGGAAACCCCGGTACTGGCCGCGGGTGTCGGCGATGGTCATGCCGCGGCCGGGACCGTCACCGGTGTCGACGTCGACGGCGACGGCCGGGGCAAGCACCGGGGACACGTCGCCGGCCGCGATCGCGGCGGCGAGCGGGTCGTGACATGCCGCCACCCGGCGACTGAACACAGTGGACTCATAGAAGTCGAGGTAGTGCCGCAGGATTCCGGCGGCGAACCGTGCCGCCGGGGTGCCGCATGCCGCCAGTCGGTGCCGGTGTCGCTCGGTGAGCAGCTCGGTCATGGTGACGTCGAGTGGCACCAGCGTCACGTCCCACCCGGCGCGCAGCACCAGGCGGGCCGACTCCGGGTCGTTGTCGATGTTGGCCTCGGCGGCGGGCGTGACGTTTCCGGGATGGTGGATCGCGCCGCCCATGATCGTGACCTGCCGGACGCGTCGCGGCAGCTCAGGGTCGAGGCGCAACGCCGCCGCGAGGTTGGTCAGCGGGCCGAGCGCCAGCAGGTCCAGCCGCCCCGGGTGCTCGCGGGCCAGCCGCACGATCAGCTCGGCGGCGGGCGTAGCGCTCGGCGCGCCTGCCGGGGCGGGGAGCGTGGTGTCGCCGAGGCCGTCGGCGCCGTGCACGTGCGGGGCGAACCGCGCGGTGCCGCGCGTGCTGCTGTCAGCGCCGACGGCGACCGGGACGTCCGGCCTGCCCGCGAGTTCGAGCACACGCAAGGTGTTCATCGCGGCGGCCTCGGCGCTGGTGTTGCCGAACACCGAGGTGACCGCGCGAAGATCGAGATCGGGGTCGCCGAGCAGGTACAGCAGCGCCAGCGCGTCATCGATGCCGGTGTCGCAGTCGACGAGCAGCGGGTTCTTCGGTGCCATCGGTGCCTTTCCGGATCAGCGGGACTGCCGCACGGTGATGTTCGGCGCACCGCTCGGCAGCGCGTACTTCGCCGCCAGCAACGGCGTCCGCTCGACCGAGACGACCTGGGTGACGAGCACGACCGGGGTGTCCGACGAGCGTCCGAACGTGCTGCCGCGCAGTTTGCCGAGCACGGTGGCGGTCATGCTGCTCGACCCGCTCAGCGGTAGGTGCGGGGCGGCGGCGATCAGCGTGTGCAGCATCGTGTGCGGTTCGGGCTCGGCCGCGGTCAACGCCTCGGGCAGCGCCGGGTCGATCTCGCTGAGCGCCTCGTCGGGCACGCACCACTCCTCGGCGAGGCAGGTCGGGACGCCGTCGACGTCGACGACGCTGTGCCAGAACCGCACCTCACAGTTTGCCGGTACCGGCAGGTGCTGCATCACGAGGTCGGTTGGTTCCTCCAGAATTCGCCGCAGCGGCCGGACCTTGGCGCCGTCCTCGCCGAGCAGCGCTTCCATCGGCTGCAGCCGTTCGAAGCCGCGCCGGGCGGGGCGCTCGTTCACGGTGCGGCCGACGCCCCGCCGGACCGTGATGACGCCGTCCTCCTGCAGCAGGATCAGCGCCTCCCGCAGCGCCGGGCGGCTCACGCCGAACGCCGCGGCGAGTTCCGGTTCGGACGGCAACGTCGAGCCCGGGGGGTGGACACCGTCGCGGACCGCGGTGACGATCCGTTCGTAGAGCTCGACGACAGGTCGTCGCTGCGGACGTCTCGGCGCCACGTTCACTCCTTCGCCTCGCATCGATGTCAGACAAGTTAGAGAACGATGGCGGCATTCGTCAATGCATGTCTTGACTTCCTGTCTGGGTGATGTGTACAACGTCCAGTTAATGCGAACGCAGATGTCAGACAGGAGGTAATCGCGTGCCTGACGCGCCGACGCTCGACCGGATTCAGCGAGCCCCGAAGGTGCTGCTTCACGACCACCTCGACGGCGGCCTGCGACCGGAGACGGTGCTGGAACTGGCCGAGCAGACCGGCTACGAGGAACTTCCGGCCGCCGACGAGGCCGGGGTGGCGAAGTGGTTCGCCGCCGCTGCCGAGGCCGGCTCGCTGGAGGAGTACCTGCGCCGGTTCAGCCACACCGTCGGCGTCATGCAGACCGAGGAAGCGATCAGCCGCGTCGCCGCGGAGTGCGCCGAGGATCTGGCCGCCGACGGCGCCGTCTACGCCGAGGTCCGCTACGCGCCGGAGCTGAGCACGCAACGCGGCCTGAGCCTCGACGCGGTCGTGGAGGCGATCCTGGACGGGTTCCGCCGGGGCACCGCGCGAGCGGCCGAGTCGGGCCACCGCATCCAAATGGGACTGTTGCTGTGCGCGATGCGCCAGGAGACCAGGGCGACGGAGATCGCGGAGCTGGTGGTGCGCTATCGCGACGCCGGGGTGGTCGGCTTCGACATCGCCGGGCCGGAGGCGGGCTTTCCACCCACCCGGTTCCTCGACTCCTTCGAGTACCTGCGGCGGGCGAACTGCCACTTCACCATCCACGCCGGTGAAGGCTTCGGACTGCCGTCCATTTGGGAGGCCATCCAGTGGTGTGGCGCGGCCCGGCTCGGCCACGGCGTCCGCATCGTCGACGACATCGAGATCGGCGCCGACGGTACGCCGAGACTCGGCAGACTCGCCGCGTTCGTGCGAGACCGTCGTATCCCGCTCGAGATGTGCCCCATTTCCAACGTCCACACCGGAACCGTGTCCTCGGTCGCCGAGCACCCGATCGCGCTGCTGCGGCGGCTGCGGTTCCGCGTCACCGTCAACACTGACAACCGGCTGATGAGCCAGACGTCGATGACCAACGAGTTCAGCACCCTCGTCGACGAGTTCGGCTACGACCTCGACGACCTGCAATGGTTCACGGTCAACGCGATGAAGTCCGCCTTCATCCCGTTCGACCAGCGGCTCGCCATCATCAACGAGGTGATCAAGCCGGGCTATTCGGCGTTGCGCTCGGAGACCGTCTTCGGCAAGGTCGCCGATCACTGGAACGCCCTCGGCCGACCCACGTGAAAGGAGGTAAACCATGACCGTGTTGTGGGGTATCGGAGGAATGCTCGCGCTGTTAGCGGTCGCGTTCGCGCTGTCCACGAACCGCAGAGCCATTCGCCCCCGCACCGTGATCGGCGCCCTGGCGATCCAATGTGGATTTGGCGTCATCGTGCTCTACTGGGACGTCGGCAAACAGATGCTCGCCGCGGCCTCGGACGCGGTGAAGGCGGTCATCGGCACCAGCAACAAAGGGATCGACTTCCTGTTCGGACCGATCCTGCCGGACAACGAGATGGTGTTCGCCTTCCAGGTCCTGCCGATCGTCGTCTTCGTCGCCTCGCTCTCGGCCGTGCTGTACCACCTCCGCATTCTGCAGTGGGTGGTGCGCATCATCGGCGGTGCGCTGCGCTTCGTCCTCGGCACCAGCCGATCCGAGTCGCTGTTGGCAGGAAGCAGTGTATTTCTCGGCCAGACCGAGGCGCCGCTGATCGTCCGGCCGTATCTGTCCAAGATGACCCGCTCGGAGTTCTTCGCGGTCATGGTGTGCGGTCTGTCCACTGTGGCCGGAACGGTGCTGGTCGGATACTCGATGCTCGGCGCGCGGCTGGACTACCTGATCGCGGCGGCCTTCATGGCGGCACCCGGTGGCCTCCTCATGGCCAAGATCATCATTCCGGAGACGGCGGAGAGCGGAACCGAGGAACCGGCCGAGGTGACGGCTACCCACGAAGGACCCGGCGCAATGAAGGCGACCATGGCAGGCGACACCACGACGTCCGAGGAGGACGACGAGGGCTTCGGCGGGAGCCGCAACGTCATCGACGCCGCCGCCAACGGAGCCTCCGACGGCCTCAAGCTCGCCCTCAACATCGGCGCCATGCTGCTCGCCTTCATCTCGCTGATCGCGCTCGTGAACCTGCTCATCGGCACCGTAGGCGGCCTGTTCGGCGCTCCGGCCCTGAGCATGCAACAGATCCTGGGCTACGTGTTCGCCCCGGTGATGTTCGTCATCGGAGTGCCCTGGGAGGAAGCCGCCGCTGCCGGGAGTTTCCTGGGTGAGAAGCTCATCCTCAACGAGTTCGTCGCCTTCGCCGACTTCGCTCCGCAGGCCGAGCAGTTCTCCACCAGAACCGCGACCATCACGACCTTCGCCCTCACCGGCTTCGCCAACCTGGGATCGCTGGCGATCCTGCTCGGTGGCCTCGGCGGACTCGTTCCGCGACGGCGTCCCGAGATCGCGCAGCTCGGTATCCGCGCGGTCATCGCGGGCACCCTCGCCAACCTGATGAGCGCGGCGATCGCCGGAATTCTCATCGGCTGATAACAAGTCGCACCTCTCGTACAACCTGAACGGGACAATTTACGTCTTTGGGGTGAACTGCATGTAACGTCAACGGTTGCGGGGATGGATGAGGAGGGGTGGGCTATGGCCGGAACACTCGGTGCCGGCAGGCGCGGCGTGCTCGCGCTCGCGGCGGCGATGGTGATCGCGGCGCTACCGGGCATACCGGCGCAGGCGGCGGGCGAGCCGACGATGCCGTCGCTGCGCCTGTGGCAGGCGCGGACGACTCAGACCGTCTATCGCGGCGATACGGACAGGGTGTCGGTGAGCCCACAGGTGTGGGTGACACCGGTGAACGGCACGTTAGACCTGCGGGTGCGCCGCGCCGACTACGACGACCCGTTCCAGATCGTCCAGCGAGGCCGCAGCGGCGCGGCCCGGGAGCGCACCTTGCCCGCCGACATCGTCCGCAGCCGCGGTCTCGCCGACTTCGTGCGGGTCACGGTCAGGGAGGCCGACGGTGACCTGGTCATGCGCTCACCATTGCGGGCGTTCTGTCCCAACAACTACGACCCCCAGCGGATCTCGCCCGACGGCCCCGACAGGCCGCGATTCCCGTACAGCTGTTCGCTGCACCGGTTCGCGCTTTCCCATGTGTGGGGACTCGACGAGGGCTGGGCGACCCGAGCGCTCGGCTACGGCGGGGTGCGGTTCTATGGACCGGACGGCCAGTACACCGTCACGGTGTCGATCGCGCCTCGCTACGTCGACCTCTTCGACATCAGCGCGGCGGACGCGACGGCGTCGGTGGCCGTCACCGTCAGAACCCGCGCCGGATCCTCGGACGGCCCAGTCTCGGCGCAGGCCGGACCCGCGGCGACGGCAACCGAGGGGCAGCTGTCCAGCCACCCGCGCGTGCCGACCGTCACGAAGCCGCCATCCCGAAACCTGCCCGACCTCGCGGCACTCCCGGCGTGGGGCATTCGCGTCAGCCACAACCGAGACCGTGACTTCCTCAGCTTCGCGGCGAACGTGTGGGTCGGCGGCACCTCACGACTCGACGTCGAGGGGTTCCGGCAGCAGGACGAAGACGTCATGGACGCGTATCAGTACTTCTACCGCGGCGACGACGTGGTCGCACGGGCCCCTGTCGGAACGATGCACTTCCATCGGGCGCGAGGTCATCACCACTGGCACTTCACCGACTTCGCTCGGTACCGGCTGCTCGACTCCTTCCGCCAGCTCGCGGTCCGCAGCCACAAGCAGTCGTTCTGCATCGTGCCCACCGATAGCATCGCCCTCGACCTGCCCGCCGCCGAGTGGCGGCCCGGCTACGGCGGGGCGTGTGGCTGGGAGGACGCGCTGTGGGTGCGCCAGACGATGCCCGTCGGCTGGGGCGACACCTACTACCAGGGCGTCGGCGGTCAGGCGTTCAACATCACGAACGTTCCCAACGGCACCTACTACGTCGAGGTCACGGCGAACCCGGACGGCCGGCTGTTCGAAACGGACTCCGCCAACAACACGACGCTGCGCAAGGTCGTCCTCAAAGGACGGCCGGGAGCCCGCACCGTCTGCGTGCCGCCGTACACGTCCGGCCCCGTGCAGGGCAGCTGCTGACCACGCGGCGACCAGCCCGAGTCGGGGTCGGGCTGGCGGCCAGGGAGCACGGCGTCGACGAACGCGGTGTGTGGGAACGGCGGGCCGGTCGAGCAGACCAACGCCGCAGTGACCCCCTGGTCCGCTGCGGTTTCCGGCCCCACCGGCCCGCCGTTCTGTAGACAGTATACGAGTTGTCAAGGGAGGGGTGTAACCGAGGTCACAACGTGCTACCATATTGCATACAGTATTCCGTAACGAGGAATTCCGTAGCGCGAGGGGAGTTGCCATGTCCACGGCAGACGCCCGGCCAGAGGTGACCGAGATACACGACTTCTATGGCAGGCAGTACCGGGTCGGCGAGAGCGACCGTGACCTCATCGGCAGGTCGCGGAGCTGGCAGCTCGGCGCCGCCTGGGCGGCGATGCTCATGGCCAGCATCGGGCAGTACGGCTATGGGGCGCTGATGCCGGTGCTCGGCGCCAGCCACGGCTGGAGCCTCGCGATGGGTGGCTGGCTGTTCGCGGTGTGGCTGCTGTGCCAGAGCGCGGCAGTCTATCCCGCGGCGCGCGTGCGCACCGTCGCCGGAATCCGTCCCGCCGTCACCTTGGTCGCCGGTGCGGTGCTGAGCGCGGGTGGTCTCCTCGCGCTGGGCCTGTCCGACAGCTTCGGCCTCGTCGTCCTCGTGCACGGGATACTCGGCGGCATCGGCGCCGGACTGATCTACGGCACCTGTCTCGGCGTGGTCGCCCGGTGGTACCCGGAGCGCCCGAGCCGTGCCGCTTTCGCCAGTGGTGCCTTCGCGTACGGCGCGGTGCCGTTCATCATCATGGCCGGTTGGTTCGGCGCTCCAGCGGACCTCGCGGCGTTCCTCGTTCCCGCCGCGGTGGCGGTGCTCGTCGTGGTCGGCGGCTCGGCGACCATCCTGCGTGATGCTCCCGAGCACTGGTGGCCGAACCACATCGATCCGCGTGCGTGGGCGCTCGACAAGAAGGTGAACCCGGCGTTGCGCCACAACCGTCCGGCGATCCGGGACTACGCGCCCGCCGAGCTGGTGCGCTGCCAGGCGTACGGGGTGCTGTTCTTCGCGGTGACCTGTGCGACTGCGGTCGCGCTGTTCACCATCGCATATCTGGCCGTGTTCGCCATCTCGAGCGGCTGGGGCCAGGGGTTCGCGGTCGCGTCCCTTGCCGGGCTTGCGGCGGCGAGCGGCGTGATCCGCACCTGGGCCGGGCGGGCAGGGGAGACCTACGGCAGGCTCCGGGTGGTCCGGCTGGCGCTCTACACCGGCGCGGTGGCACAAGTGCTGCTGCTCGCCGGTGGTGAGTACCGGTTCGCGCTGGCGCTGTTCGTGGGCGCTGTGCTGGCCGGTGCGGCGGCCGGCGCCTGCATCGCGCTGCTGCCGAGCCTGGTCGAGTCGCACTTCGGGGAGCAGCCAGGACTGCCCAACTTCGGTCTTTTCTATAGCGCCAAAGCGATCGGCGGCCTCGTCGGTGTCGCGCTGGCCGGTCATGTCGTGGCCGCGGGCGGGTTCCCGGCGGTGTTTCTCGGCGCGGCCGTGCTGAGCCTGCTGGCGGCGGTGGTGACGCGCCGGTTGCGCCAGCCCGGCAGGCCGCCATCGCTGGTTCCGACGCAACCGACTCGCGCCGGATGATCTTGCTGGGAACTTCCTGACCACTGCGGACACATCGCGAAGCTGGGTACCCCTCGACGGAGTTAACACCTATCGCTAAGATCGCTGCCCTCTCGTCTAGCGCTGGGAGCTGGGTGGGATGAGGGTTGAGCTGACGGGGGTAGGGGTTGACTGGGATTCGCGACGAGGCCGTGGTGTACCTGCACATCGGCACTCCGAAGTCAGGCACCACGTACCTACAGGGGGCGTTGGAGCACAATAAGGACAAGCTGGCGGCGCATGGCGTGTTGTGGCCAGGGTCCACCTGGGCCGATCAGGTCCATGCGGTGCGCGACCTCGACGACATGCACCCCTTCGACAAGAGTCCGCCCGACGTGGCCGGGGCGTGGCAGCGTCTCGTCGACGAGATCCACGCGTGGCAGGGCCACAGCACGGTGGTGTCCATGGAGTGGCTGGTCGGCGCCCAGCCGCAGCACATTCAGCGTGCGGTCGACACCCTCGCTCCCGCCCGGGTCGAGGTCGTGGTCACCGCGCGAGACCTGGCCCGCGTCATCCCGGCCAGCTGGCAGGAGGCGATGCAGAACTGGTCGATCTTCACGTGGGACGAGTACCTGGCCGCGCTGAAAGACCCGGAGTCGGCGGGCATCCACGCCGGCAGGCGGTTGTGGCGTCAGCAGGACCTCGGAGACATCCTGCGCCGGTGGGGCCAGGCGGTACCCGCCGAGCGGATGCACGTCGTCACCGTTCCGGCGCCGGGCGGCGACTCGGGGCTGTTGTGGCAGCGCTTCGCCGGGGTGATCGGTATCGACACCGACGACTACGCCCCGCCGCCGAAGGAGCGAAACACCTCGCTCGGCGTGGTGTCGGCGGAGCTGATGCGCCGGTTCAACGCCAGCGCCCGCGCCCGCCGCATGACGTGGAAGCAACATGAGTACGTGGCCAAACAGCTGCTGGCCAAGCAGGTGCTGTCCCGGCGCGCCGGTCTGGAACCCGCGCTCGCACTGCCTGCTGACTACTACCCTTGGGTGATCGACCACGGCAAACGCCTGGTCTCCGAGGTGAAACAAGCCGGGGTGCGAGTGACGGGTGACCTGACCGAGCTGATTCCTGATCCGGCTCACGCGCGCGAAGGCGTCACGCCCGACGCGATCAGCGACCGCGAGCTACTGGAGGCGGCGCTCGACGGAACGATCGGCTTGGTCGACGAGGCCAGCACCGAGCCCACCAACCTCCCAGACCGGCTCTCCGACCCAGACCGGCTCTCCGACACCGTGGGCCGACTCGGCGTGCTGTCTGGTCGCCGGCGGTAGATCGCGGCGGGGCGCGCCGCCAGCGTGGTAGCTTCGCGGCAGGGACCGGCTCGGGGGTGTGCTCATGGTGGCGGACCGGCCGAACATCATACTCGTCACGCTGGACGACGCGCGTGTCGACGACATGCGGTTCATGCCGAACGTCCAACGGCTGATCGTGCGTGCGGGCACGGAGTTCTCGGAGGCATCCGTCTCGTATCCGCTGTGCTGTCCGTCCCGCGCCTCCATCCTCACCGGTCAGTACGCCCACAACCACGGGTTGCTGCACAACAAGTATCCGGCCGGGTCGTACCGGAAATGGGTGGAGACCGGGGTGAACCGGTCGACGTTCCCCGTGTGGCTGCAACAGTCCGGGTATCACACCGTGATGGTGGGCAAGTTCCTCAACGGCTACGAGGACTACGCCCGACGGCATGACGGCCCGAAGGACCCCGGCTGGTCGTCGTGGAAAGCGACGGTGAACACCTACAACTACCGCAACCTCGCCATCCGCCACCGCCCTGGTGACCTCGTCTCCTACCAGGGGCAGTACGGCACCGACATGCTCAGCGACATCGCCGTACGCGTGGTCGACAGGCAGGCGTCGAGCCCGGACCCGTTCTTCCTGTGGCTGTCGTACGTCGCGCCACACGGGGGAGCACCGCCCCAGCCGGACGACCCGGCGCCGCTGCCGACGCCGAACGTCGCCGACCGTGATCGCGGCACGTTCGCCCACCTCGGCGATGTGCGTTCCCCGGCATTCGACGAGGCCGATGTGGCGAGCAAGCCGTCCCACATCCGGGAGCTGCCCCGGATCGACACGGACCTGGCCGCGCGGATCAGGCAGGTCCGGAAGCAGCGGGTGGAGTCGCTGCAAGCCGTCGACCGCGGCATCGGCCGCCTCGTCGACGCGCTGCGGCGCACCGGGCAGCTCGACAACACGGTCGTCATCTTCACGTCCGACCACGGCTTCTCGTTGGGCGAGCATCGCCGTCCGCACGGCAAGATGCTGCCGTACCGCGAGGTACTGAACGTGCCGCTGTACATCCGCGGCCCCGGCTTTCCCTCCGGCCGGGTGCTGACGCAACGGGTGTCGATGAGCATCGACATCGCGCCGACCATCCTCGACCTCGCCGGGGTCGCCGCACCGCACGAGCTGGACGGCGTCTCGCTCTGTGACATGGTCCGGAACCCCGGCCCAGACACCCGGCCCCTGCTGGTCGAGGCGTGGCGGCCGAACGGCAGCCCGCTCTATGCCGGACTGCGGACGTCGCAGTACCTGTACGTGGAATACCCGGCCACTGGCGAGGTGGAGCTTTACGACATGCTGCGCGACCCGCATCAGCTGTACTCCCGCCACGACGATGCCGAATACCTGACAACACGCCACGAGCTCGCCGCGGAACTCGCCGCGACCCGCGACCACCGATCCGATTAGCCGCTGTCGGGCGCGATCGGTGCGAAGGTGTGATTACGGCGGGGCGTTCGCGCCGGATCGAGCCACGGCGGCGGAATGCACTCGGGCATGCCGTCGTCGGCCATGCGGATTTCCCACTCGCTGTGGTGGATCACCCGATGATGCATCCCGCACAACAGGACCATGTTGTCTAAATCGGATGGTCCGCCGTGGATCCAGTCGACGATGTGGTGGGCCTGGCACCAGTTGCTGGGTCGGGTGCAACCTGGGAAGACACAGCCACGGTCCCGTAGGCCGAGGGCGCGGCGTTGGGGTGTGGTGGCCAGCCGGGTCTCGCGACCGAGGTCGAGCACCTCGCCGCTGGTTCCCAACACGGCCGGAATGACCCGCGCATCGCAAGCGAGTAGTCGAGCCTCGTTTACCGGGACCGGGATGTCTCCATTGAGCAGTGGCAGTTCGCGGCGTCCGCGCAGGTGATCGAAACTCATGGTGACGAGCAGGGCTGGCTTCTCCCCAGCCTCGGTGGGCAGATCGGCGGCACGCTGGGTGTGGTCGAGTAGCTCGGCGAAGGCATCGCCGTGGCGTTGGTCTGCCGGGCGGGTGTCGCGTTCGCCGTCGGGTCCGGGGCGTGGTTTAGCCAGTGGTGACAACAGTTTCTCGAACAGCGCACCGGACACTGCGTCGAGACGGCCGGCGAAGCACAGTTGGCGGTCCTGGTTCCAGGCCCAGTTGAGTTCGCGTGCCGGTGGCGGTGGGGGTTCGGCGGGATCGCGGGCGAGGTGGTCTTGGTCGATGCGTGCCAGCAGGTGCCGTCCAGCTCGATCTACTGCTGCTGGCGGGGATTCGCGGGCCAGGTCAGCCAGGATCTTCTCGTAGCCGAGGCGTTCTTCCTCCGGCACGGTGCCGGGGATCTCGGCCAGTGTTCGCAGAATCGAGTCGATGTGGCGCGGGCCGATCGCGCCTTCGGCGTAGGCGGTTGCGGTGGCTGGTGCGGAGGCGGGCACGCGATGCGTGCCTTCGGTGTACTCGTGGCACGCTAGGGCGCGGCGCACCCGAGCTTTGGCTTCGGGCCGGTCACAGTGGATGACGTCCTTGACCACGGCTTCGACGTCGGCGTAGCCGAACGTCTGCGGCACACCCCGCGACTGCATCTCCGCCAGAAGTTCGCCCTGCACCGCCTGAGCCTGCCGGATCAGCGTCTCGGTCTCGCACAGAGCTGTCACCAGCGCGGTCCGATCCGCCCGCTGCCATGGGGCACCGGGCGCGAACGGAAGGCTGATGGACATGACTCAACTATAGAACATACATTCGATAGCCACAGCCGACACGCCAAGCCGGATCAGTCGTTACGCAGCAGGGTGGCTCCGATGTGCTCGAACACGGTGTCCTGCGTTGGCGGGATGGCGTAGCTGGCGCGGGCGTCGCGGAACCGGCGTTCGGCGGCGATCGACGCCTCGGTGCTCGCCGACGCCGCCTGGCTGATCTTCATCGCCAGGTCGGTCACCCGGACGGCACTCTCAATCGCCATGGCACGCAAGGCAAGGCCCGAAGCGACGCCGGGATCCGCCACGGCGTCACGCAGCAGCACCGCCACCGAGTCGGCGCGGAGTCTGATCCTCGCGAGCTCGGCGAGCAGGCCGGGCCGGGGAGCGCGGATCGCGGCGACCGACTCCTTCGTCGCCGCGACCGCGCTGTCCATGATGCCGAGGCTGACGGCCGCTCCCAAGGCACAGAACCACGGCAGCACCACCGACTGGACGATCCGCTCGCCGTCCCCGTTCGCACCGAGCAGCGCGTCGGCAGGCACCGTCACCGGATCGGCCGTCACCGAGCGCGTGCCGCTGCCGCGCAGTCCCAGTGCCTCCTGCTCGGCAGGCACGTGCAGTCCCGGGGCGGCAGCGGACACCAGCCAGAGGCTCGTCCCGCTGCCGTCGAGCGCGCGGGTCGACCACAGGTAGCTGTCGGCCTCGCCGGCGGCGGTTACCCACGGCTTGTTGCCGTCGATGCGCACCACCGCGCTCCCGGCACTGGCACGAGACGACGTCGCGTGCGGGTCGCCGGGCACGGTGTCGTCGAACACGGCGCAGCTCGCGAGGTGCCTGCCCGCCGCGATGTCGGCGCACAGCCGGCGTGGCCCAAAGCGTGCCAGCACCGCGACGGCGGTGAAATGGGACTGCAACACCGTCGCGGTCGACGCACACGCCCGCGCGACCTGCCGGACAGTCGAGACCGCCTCGGTCAGTGATCGGCCGCCCCCGCCGAGCGATCGGTCCACAGTGGAGCCGAGGACGCCCGCCTCGCCGAGGGCGTCGACGGCCGGGCGGGGAAATCGGCGGCGCCCGTCGGTCTCACGCGCGCGTGGTCCGATGACGCCGCCGATGACCTTCGACAGCATCAGCCGGAGCTGCCCACCAGCCCGACGTTGAGCAGGTCTGCGAGGGCGTTCACCACGCGCAACGTCGGCACCGGCGTCTCGGTGATCTCGGCCAGCTCCACCACCGCCTTGAGGATGACGTCCAGCTCGAGCGGCTTGCCCTTCTCCAGATCGTGCAATGTGGACGTCTTGTGCTCACCGACCCGCTCTGCGCCCGCCATCCTGCGCTCGATCGACACGTCGGGATTCACGCCGAGGGCGTTCGCGACGGCGAGCGTCTCCCGCATCATGTCCATGACGACATTGCGCGCGTCGCGGTGACGGCAGATCCCGGCCATGGTGGCGCGGCTCAGCGCGCTGATGGGATTGAACGCGATGTTGCCCATCAGCTTGATCCAGATGTCGTTACGCAGATCCGGCTCGACCGGGCACTTGAGCCCACCCGCGACCATCGCCTCCGAAAACTCCTGACAGCGCGGGGAAATGCTGCCGTCCGGCTCGCCGATCGACAGCCGGGTGCCCTCGAGGTGCTGGATCACGCCCGGCTCGGCGATCGCGGTGGCCGCGTAGACGACGCAGCCGATGGCGCGCTCCGGCGGGAGCACCTTGCTGACCACCCCGTCGGGGTCGACGGTCTCGACGCGCTTGCCCTCGTATGCGCCGGGCAGGCCATGGAAGTACCACCACGGGATGCCGTTCTGTGCCGCGATGATCGACGTCTTCTCGTGCAGCAGCGGTTGCACCATCGGGCCGGCGCTGGCGTACTGATTCGCTTTCAGGCCAAGGAAAACGTGGTCGACAGGACCGATCTCCGCGGGATCGTCCGTCGCGTGCGGGGTGGCGGTGAAGTCGCCGCGGGCGCTCAGCACCCGGACTCCGGACTCGCGAATCGCCTTCAGATGGGGGCCACGGGCAACCAGGGACACTTCGGCTCCGGCTCGATGGAGGCTGGCACCGACATATGCACCGATCGCACCGGCGCCGAGGACAGCAACTTTCACGTTGACTCCGTTCTGGCGGTATTGCGTCAGATCGTGGGGTCACGGTTCCGGTATGAGCTGTTTTCGGATTCCGCGTGATGACGCTTGCGGGCATGCTGTATGCAGTATACAGTACCCGGTCATAGGGTCAACGGTCGGCGATCAGGCCGGAGGTGCAGAACACGTTGTTCGCCCGAAGAGTGTATGCAGTATCCAGTAGTCACCACGTTTGAAGGAGAGACGAGCCCCATGGCGCAGACAGCCAATCCTGTGTCTGAAGCGAGCGCCGCTCCCGCCGGCAACGGTCACGCCGAAGTGATCTCGGGCGGGCACCTGGTGGCCAAGGCACTCAAGGCCGAGGGCGTGGACGTGATCTTCACGCTCTGCGGCGGCCATATCATCGACATCTACGACGGCTGCGTCGACGAGGGAATCGACGTCATCGACGTACGGCACGAGCAGGTCGCCGCCCACGCCGCGGACGGCTACGCCCGCATCACCGGCAAGCCGGGATGCGCCGTCGTCACCGCCGGACCGGGCACCACCGACGCAGTCACCGGCGTGGCGAACGCCTTCCGGGCCGAGAGCCCGATGCTGCTGATCGGCGGCCAGGGCTCGCTGTCTCAGCACAAGATGGGCTCGCTACAAGATCTGCCGCACGTCGACATGATGACGCCGATCACCAAGTTCGCCGCGACCGTGCCGAGCACCGAGCGCTGCGCCGACCTGGTGTCGATGGCGTTTCGCGAGGCCCACCACGGATCCCCTGGCCCGTCGTTTCTCGAGATTCCGCGCGACATCCTCGACGCGTCCGTGCCGCTGAGCTCGGCACGGATTCCGAAGGCGGGCGGCTACCGCGCGTCGACGCGGTCGGCCGGTGACCCCGAGGCGATCGAGCGCCTCGCCGACCTGGTGACCAAGGCCGAGAAGCCCTGCATCCTGCTCGGCAGCCAGGTCTGGACCTGCCGGGCGACCGACTCGGCGATCGAGTTCGTGCGCACGCTCAACGTGCCCGCCTTCATGAACGGCTCCGGCCGGGGCACCCTCGCGCCGAACGACCCGCATCATCTGCAACTGGCGCGCCGGTACGCGTTCCAGAACTCGGACCTGATCATCATCGTCGGCACGCCGTTCGACTTCCGCATGGGATACGGCAAGCGGCTGTCGACCGACGCCACCGTGGTACAGATCGACCTCGACTACCGGACCGTCGGCAAGAACCGCGACGTCGACCTCGGCATCGTCGGTGACGCGGGGCGCGTGCTGTCGGCGGTCACCCAGGCGACCTCGGGACGCATCGACAACGGCGCGGCCTCGCGCAAGTCGTGGCTCGACGAGCTGCGCACGGTTGAGAACGAGGCCTACGAGAAGCGGTTGCCCCGGCAGCATTCGGACGCCTCGCCGATCGACCCCTACCGGCTGGTGCACGAGATCAACGAGTTCCTCACCGAGGACTCGATCTACATCGGCGACGGCGGCGACATCGTCACGTTCTCCGGCCAGGTGGTGCAGCCGAAGTCGCCCGGCCACTGGATGGACCCCGGTCCACTGGGGACACTCGGCGTCGGCGTGCCGTTCGTGATGGCGGCCAAGTACGCCCGCCCCGACAAGGAGATCGTGTGCCTGTTCGGTGACGGCGCGTTCAGCTTGACCGGCTGGGACTTCGAGACACTGGTGCGGTTCGACCTGCCGTTCATCGGCATCGTCGGCAACAACTCGTCGATGAACCAGATCCGCTACGGCCAGATCGCGAAGTATGGCCCCCTACCGGCTGGTGCACGAGATCAACGAGTTCCTCACCGAGGACTCGATCT
>WHUB01000270.1 GCA_009377395.1 Actinophytocola sp.
GATCGCCCCGCGCACGTTCCATGCGTGGGCGTCACGTGCGCCGTCGAAGCGGTCCCTGTGGGACGCCGCGGTCACCGAGATCCTGGCCGGCTACTACGAACCCGACGAGCACGGCCGCAAGAAGCCGGAGTCGCTGTACGGGTCGGTGAAGATGTGGGCACACCTGCACCGCGAGCACATCCCGGTCGCCAAGTCCACCGTTGAGCGGCTGATGCGCGCCAACGGCTGGCAGGGCGTACGCAGGCAGAAGAAGGTCCGCACCACGATCCCGGACCCCGCCGCGCAGCGGGCACCGGACCTGGTCGACCGGCAGTTCCGGGTGCCTGCGCCGAACCGGCTGCTCGTCGCCGACTTCACCTACGTCAAGCTGACCTCCGGGGTGTTCGTCTATGTCGCGTTCGTTATCGACGCCTACGCCGGTGCCATCGTCGGCTGGGAAGGCTCAGCGTCGAAACAGACCCGGTTCGTGGAGTCCGCGACCTCTTGCGCACCCGACAAGGGCCACCGCTCGGCGAGGACACGATCCATCACTCGGACACGCGGGATCGCAGTACACCTCCGTGCACTTCGGCAAGCAAGCTGCTGCTGGCCAGGGATGAACCCTCGATTGGTCGGTCGGCGACGCGTTCGACAACGCCCGGCCGAAACGACGATAGGCCTGTACAAGCACGAGTGCATCCGTCCGAACTCGCCGTTCCGAACCGGTCCGTGCCGCCGACATCAGCGACGTCGAACGGATCACCGCGGGCAGGATCTCACTGGTACAACAGCAGTCGACTCATGCATCGCCTCGACCGCCGATTCGAAATCCCGCAGCGTTAGCGGCGCTGCCGGCGGTGAGCCATG
>WHUB01000271.1 GCA_009377395.1 Actinophytocola sp.
ACCGTCCCGACATTTCAAACGACCGAAACCCTGCCAATTTCTTGACGCGGGACACACAGAACCCCGAGGGTGCATGAACCCCGGGACGCTTCAGTCAACCGAACCCGGGGCAGTCCCAAACGGTCCGCCGGTTCCTGCAAGCCGACGGCCCGGACCAGATCTTCGTCAAGGCCGCCTCGCGGGCCCACGTCCTCGACGACCACCTGGCGTATCTGCACCGGCGATGGACCGAGGGCTGCACCAACACCACCCAACTGTTCACCGAGATCCACGCCCAGGGCTACCGCGGCAGCATCCGCACCGTCTACCGCTACCTGCAGACCTTCCGAGACGGCGAGACCGCGCCCGCTCCCGAGCCGCCGTCGCCACTGAAAGTTCGGCACGTCGTCGGCTGGATCATGCGCGACCCGAACAACCTCAGCCCCGAAGACGAGCAGCGCCTGCAGAAGGTCCTCGACCGCTGCCCGGAACTGGCCGCTGCGCGTCGCCATGTCGGGGCATTCGCGCACATGATCCGCGACCTGCGCGGCGACCTGCTGCCCGAGTGGATCGACCGCGTCCACGCCGATAACCTGCCCGCCCTGCATTCCTTCATCACCGGCCTGCACCACGACCTCGACGCCGTCACCGCCGGACTCACCCTCGAACCCAGCAACGGCCGCACCGAAGGCACCGTTAATCGAATCAAGGCGATCAAGCGCGGCATGTTCGGCCGCGCCAATCTCGACCTCCTCAAAAAACGAATACTTCTCGCGTGATCAAGACACCGTTCACGGGGAGTGCGCCAGAACCCGTTTCGCGGTCAGGTAACGCACGTTGTGGTCGTTCGGGCCGACCGGCAGCGG
>WHUB01000272.1 GCA_009377395.1 Actinophytocola sp.
CGAGTCCAGCCAGCCGAATCCCACGGTCGCCGCGGACCCGCGGAGCACACCGTCGCGGCGCAGCTCCCCGCGCAACTGGACCGCCCTGCGCACCAGGGTGAGCGTGGACGCTTCGTCGCCGTCCGCCGCTTCGATCGACAGCGCGCCCCATCCGGGAGGTTGCGGAAGCCACGACGCCGCGCCGGCCGGGGAGAACCCGTGCGAGCCGGCCGCGTCGATGGTCCACGGCAGCGGCACCCGGCAGCCGTCGCGGGACATCCCGCTGCGGAACCAGGCCGGGTCTTGGCGCTGCTCGGCCGGCACGTCCGCCTCGGGGAGAGCGAGCTCCTGCCCCTGGTACAGGTACACCGTCCCCGGCAGCGCGAGCATGACCAGCACCGCCGCACGCGCACGGGCCACGCCACGGCCGCCGTCGCCGGCTGGGGCGTAGCGGCTGGCCGAACGACACACGTCGTGGTTGTCGGTCACCCAGGTCACCGGCGCTCCGCTGGCCTCGCCGCCGCGCAGCAGGTCGTCGATGGCCGCCCGCCACGCCGCGGCGTCCCACGGCGCGCGCAGGAACACGAAGGCAAACGACAGGTGCAGCTCATCCTCGCGCACGTACCGCGCCGCCCGGTCCGCCGGCAGGTTGACCTCGCCCACCAGGCAGCGCGGCGGACTGTAGCCGTCGGCCAGCCGGCGCCATCGCCGGTAGACGTCGTGCACTTCCTCCCTGTCGGACGCCAGCGCGTTGCTGCCCAGCAGCAGTCGCCGCTGCACGGAGGCGTCCGGCAGGTCGGGCAGCCCGGGTGCCTTGAACAGCCCGTGCGCGACGTCGATGCGGAGGCCGTGGCGTGGCCCGTG
>WHUB01000273.1:0-283 GCA_009377395.1 Actinophytocola sp.
GGGAAGGAACACGCTGGCGAAGCGTCGCCAGTCGGTGCGGCCGTAGTGCCGCCTGGATCGGTACTGGCGCGGGCGCATCGGGGCTCCTGTGCTCCGGTGGTTTCGGCGTCGACGTGGTGCGCGGCGGGACAAAGCGCAGAGCAGTGCGTGTACTCAGTCCGGTCGACGCGGACGGCTGAACGGTGCGGGTGGGGTGATTAAGGCGTGGTTTTGGTGTAGGTGGCGACGAAGTCGGGGTCGGCCAGGGTGTGGTCAATCTTGGGGGAGCCTCCGGGGGAGCCGA
>WHUB01000273.1:293-843 GCA_009377395.1 Actinophytocola sp.
CGTCCTGGCTGGCTTGTTGGAAGGGTTGCCAGTGTTCGTCGACGCGTTGGGCGGGCCGGATGGCCTCGACGGGGCAGACGGGTTCGCAGGCGGCGCAGTCGATGCATTCGGTGGGGTGGATGTAGAGCATGCGCTCGCCTTCGTAGATGCAATCGACGGGGCATTCTTCGATGCAGGAGCGGTCTTTGACGTCGATACAGGGTTCACCGATGACGAAAGCCATGGGATGGGTGTTCCTTTCAAGCGTGATTGACAGTGATGAGGGTTTTCCCGTAGATGCTCGGGGTTGCTCGGAGGCGTGGCGTGTGAGGAATGTTCGGGGGCCAGGCCAGCCTCGGGGTGCAGCGCGGCGGCGGCGTTGTTGACAGCGGTGGCGACTTCGCCGAAGCCCACGGAGATGAGTTTGACCTTGCCGTCGTAGGTGGTGATGTCTCCTGCGGCGTATACCCGCGGCAGGCTGGTGCGCATCGCGGAGTCGACGGCGATCGACCGCTCGTGCAGTTCCAGCCCCCAGGTGGCGATCGGCCCGAGGTTGATCTTGAAGCCCAGC
>WHUB01000274.1 GCA_009377395.1 Actinophytocola sp.
GTCGTCGTCCAACCGCAGCAGGCTCTCCGACTTGCGTTTGAGCTGGCGTTCGGTGTCATCCAGCGGGCCGGGCTGCCACCGGCGCACGGCCCCATAACTGACCATCGCCGCGCCCCGTCAATCCCCAGCGTGCGCGCTGCAGCCGCTCGCGGCCGTATCCTCGTTGACGCTGTATCTGTCGGCGGCGGCCGACAGGTCGCCTGCGTAGTCAGTCGCTCGTGTTAACCAGCCCGAGAGATCGTTACCCAGCGCGATACCTGCCTGATACAGCAGACTCGCGCTCCGCGAACCCGGCATCGCCTCACCCGAACCGTCGAACGCCTCAGCCAGCCGCGCCTCGGACGCCTGCTCACACGCCGTACGCGCCGCAGCAGCCGACTCTCGCAGAGCATCAACCTGCGCATGGTATCCGCTCACAGCTTCTACCCCCTCTCGCCCGATCACGACCATGGCATATGGTCGCAGACCAGCGCCGCCCGCATTGGCACTTCTGGGCTATTACTCTGGTATTGGTTTGACGGGCTGGAGACGAGCTGATGGCCTGTGGCCTGACGGCTACCGCACTTGGTGCAGCAGTCCTACGGAGCATGGGCGACATGCGCACTAAGCGACACGGGGGGCTCCTGCGCCCCGTCGCACGCACATAAGGGATCATCCCCGTCAATTTGGCCAGTTGCACACACAACGCGATCTTGGCGGGGATGATCCCTTCGTTGCCCCGACACGCCGACCGTGATCAACATCATCATCAGCACGCTAAGTGCTTCCCTGCTTACCCAACAGTCTCTGAGACATCAGCCAGGGACGTCGATGCCGTACTCGCGGATCTTGCGGTAGATGGT
>WHUB01000275.1:0-310 GCA_009377395.1 Actinophytocola sp.
GTGCCGATCCCGCCGCGGCGCACATCGACATCGACGACGAGGGCCAGACCGTCGGTCTCTTCTGACCCGGGGCGCCCCCGGGCGCGGGCAGACCCGAAGGACCGCTTTGGTGGAGGGCGACGGTGACGAGCGCACGCGTGATCGACGGCCAGGCGTACGCAGCGGACCTGCAGCAGACGGTGGCGGAGGAGGTGCACAGGCTGGCCAGGCTCGAGGTCCGGCCGGGTCTGGCGACGATCCTCGTCGGCGACAGCTACCCGGCGAAGCTGTACGAGCGACGGCTTCGCCGGCTCACCGAGGAGCTGGGCTG
>WHUB01000275.1:320-838 GCA_009377395.1 Actinophytocola sp.
CCCTCGACCCGGTCAAGGACATCGAGGCGGTGCATCCGGTCAACGCGGGCCTGCTCGCCCTCGGCACGCCGCGGTACGTTCCCTCGACGCCCGCGTCGGTGTTCCACCTGCTGGACCGATACCTGGCCGACACCGGCAGGGACCCGTGGGAGGTCTACCCCCGCAGCAACGTGGTCCTCGTCGGACGGTCGAACAACGTGGGCAAGCCGACGACCCTGCTCGGCGCGGCACGCAACGCCACGGTCGTCTCGTGCGACGTGCACAGCTACAAGGCGGGGCTGCTCTACCCGCACACCAGGAGCGCGGACATCCTGATCGTCGCCGCGGGGGTGCCCGGCCTGGTCGGCGGCGACCACATCGGCGACGGCGTCATCGCCGTCGACGTCGGCATCAACACCGTCGACGATCCGGCGAGCGACAAGGTGAAGATCGTCGGCGACCTCGACTTCCCCGGTGTCGCGGGCAGGGCCGAGGCGGTCTCCCCCGTCCCAGGCGGCGTCGGACCGATCACGGACGTG
>WHUB01000276.1 GCA_009377395.1 Actinophytocola sp.
GGCGGTGTGTTCGGTGTGCTGATCCCGGACAATATGAAGCCGTTGATCGCCGAGGCGGATCCGACCAATCCGCGGTTCACGGTGGGCTGGTTGGAGTATTCCCAGGCCCGTGGGTTCGTCACCGACCCGGCCCGGGTGCGATCACCGAAGGACAAACCTCGGGTTGCATACTGCACCTCATCGGGTCGGTGCGCAGGGCGTTTATGTTCGTGCTGGTCACCGGGCTGTGGCGGGTCGTCCGGTCTTCGGTCGCTTGGGTGGCTTGTCGGGGTCTGGCGGGTGGTAGAGCGTTTCGCCTTTGTCGTTATAGCGCTGGCCACTGACAATCCCGGCTCGCCACCATGCTTTGACGGTCTGTGTGTTGATGCCGATTAGCTTCGCCATCTCGGTGGGGGTGAGCATGCCGGCGTCGCGTAGTCGTTGGCGGCGGCTGGGTAGCCGGTAGGTGCGGATGATGTTGTCCACGATCCGCCGGTGGAAGGGCTGTCCGGTGCCGGTGGTCAGGCCGCGTTGGTTGAGGATCTCGGCGATTTGCCCGCTGACGTGTTCGTCGAGCAGTTCGTCGACGGTGGCGACGATCTGGGCGGGTGTCTTGCGTTGTTCCCCGATCGGCTTCGGTGCGGGAACGGTGAGCGTGGTGTCCTGGCCGCCGGGGAAGCGCATGTGCGCGGTGATGGTGTCGCGGTCGCGGCAGGCGGTGACGTCGGTGAGCAGTAGCCGGGCGATGCGTTTGCGTTCCCGCGCCGGGGTGGCCGGGTCGTGCCAGATCGCGGGCAGGTCGGTGACCAGCTGGTCGATGCGGGCGCGTTGGGTGTCGGTGAGCTGCCCGGTGTGT
>WHUB01000277.1 GCA_009377395.1 Actinophytocola sp.
CACCACACACTTCCTTCCTGGTCTGACAAGATCAAACCAAGCTCAGAAGTGTCCGAAAAACGGGGGAACCTCACGGCGACGGGCGATCCCGACAGACTCGGCGCCGGTCGGACCGAACACTTACAGGCAATTCAAGTTTGGGATGGCCGGTTTATCGGGTGTGGCTCGTCAGTGCAGTTCGTAGCCGGTGATGAGTCCGGGCGCGATGCGGATGACTTGGTTCATGGGTGTGTCCACGCAGGGCTGCAGTGCTTGTTCGTAGCGGGCGACGTCGTGGGCGGCCTCGACGAGGGCGGCCTTGCCCGTGATAGTGACGCTCCACCCGCGACGAGTGTCAGGGGCGATCAGGTCCGCCTCGTAGGCAACAACCTGGTCGATCGCCGTCAGCACGGCGGCACCGTCATGACAGCGGATGATCACCTCTCCGTCGACGACCGCGTGATCGACCAGACAGATCGCCGGAAGGGCGTCGCTGGTGAACACGACGCGGCCGATCGGCACGCTGGCAAGCAGCCGCAGCGCCTGACCGGGCGACACCGCGCACATGTGTCGAGGATCTGCGATCATCCGGATACCCCTCCAGCGAGACCGCATCTTCGCAGGCCCCGATCGGCATCGTCCCGAGCGTTCCACGCGACCGTCCCGCGACGAAAGGGACCAAAGCCCCGACTTTCGACGGTGCAGGTCCGTTCACTCTACGAAACACTCGTATTGCGCTTGCGTAGAATTGGTGGACGGGACTGATCCAACACACCTTTCACCACGGTTTTCACCTCCGATCCATACCGCTACGGGACCGGTCCGTAACTGGCTGTGTACACGGTTGCTCACCG
>WHUB01000278.1 GCA_009377395.1 Actinophytocola sp.
AACCAGACAAGGGATGTCAGTCAGACGAGGCAGGAGCTATGTCAAGAGTCCTGGTGCTAGCGCCACGAAGAAATACACGCCGGTTCCGAAGGCGTCGCTGAGGACAGGGAACACCAACAGCGAGATGGTCGAGCCGATGCGCAGCACGGCTTGGCCGAATCCGGAACCGGTGCCGCGCAATGACGTCGGATAGCTCAGGGTCGCCATGGTCATGCCCTGTGCGCCCGGCCCTCCAGCGTGGAAGAACACAAACAGCCCAAGCAGCAGGCCCACCGCGCCAAGTTTCCAGGTCCCCTGCGGCTGGCCGACGATGCCGAGTACGATCAGGGCGGTCAAGGTGACGGAGAACCCTGTAGTCGACAACTTCCAGGAACCCAGCCGCCCGGTGAGGTAGGCCCCGAGAAAGCCACCAGTGACCCCGAAGGCGAAGTTGAAGATCAGCGGCCCGACGATGGACGACAATGTGCCAAGCTCGAGAAACGTGACGATGATGACCGGCAGAGCGAAGCCGATCGCGTAGTACTGCACCGACTGGCACGCGCCCACGATGCCGGCTAGCGTCGTTCGGCGCCTGTACTGCGGCGAGAACAGCCGCGCGTAGTCGCGGACGGAGGCTTTGGGTCGCACAGACGCCGGTGTGGTGTCGGCATCCGGGGCTACGACCGCGTCGACGCTGAACGAGTTGCGCAGGATCTGGGCCGCCCGTTCCAGGTCGCCCTGTCTGGCAGCCCACGGGGCGGACTCGTCCATGTACCGGTGCCGCACGAGCAACACGACGAGCGCGGGCACGGCGGCGCGCCACTGTTGCTGCTTCCACAGCAACTGCACCAG
>WHUB01000279.1 GCA_009377395.1 Actinophytocola sp.
TGCCGCGCCGGGTTGAACTCGCCGATGCCGTGGAGTCCGAGGTCCTTGCAGCGGCGGAGCTCCTTGCGTGCCATGGCGCCCTGCCACGGGTCGATGATGCCGAAGCCGAGGAACACGTCGGGATGAGCCTGCACGGCTTCGGCCACGAAGCCGTTGGGGATGGCGGGGATGCCCGAGATGGTCTCGTCCGTGCCGTTCATCAGCACCGCCATCATGTTGCGCTGGCGGTAGTCCTCGGCCTGGTCGTCGATCGAGATGGACTTCGACTCGCGCTTGAAGTAGCGCGCCATCGCCTCGGAGTTCGCCTTCGCCTCCTCCCCGCGCATCTCCCGCGCCCGCGTCGTGGATGTGGATGTGGACGTCGATCGCCTCTATCGTCATCTGCTGTCTCCCTCTGCCGGCCCTTCACGGACCCTACCGGCGGAACTGGCGGCGACCCAAACCTGCGGAATCCTCTGGGCGTCCAGGAGGCACCGCGGCCTCGTTGCCGGCGCCACTCAACGCGCGGCCGTGCCCCCATTGCAAGCCTGCGTCCGCAAAGTGAGAGACCTGTGCGATGCTGGCCGCCAGCCAGCCGCGGCTGCGCGCCGTGCTGCACCGACGTCTTGCCATGAGACCAGCGGTGTCTCCTATGATCCCGGCTCCCGCGCCCCAACCGAAAGGCGGCTTCCCATGTCCTCGAGTGTTATGCCTGCCCCCGTGTGCTGGCAGACGTCGTTTCCGGCGGACTCCTTCGCGACATCGCGCTGGTGGCCTCATCTGCGTTCTTCGTCGGCATCGCAGCCCAGGCGGCGATCCCGCATCGTCTTCGTCGCCCAACGGCTGG
>WHUB01000027.1 GCA_009377395.1 Actinophytocola sp.
GAGAACTACTGGTTCCGCAGGCACGAGGCGGCGTACCGCGCGCTGACGCCGTACTGCGCCGGTGCCCGGGTGCTCGAAGCGGGCTGCGGCGAGGGCTACGGCGCCGCGCTGATCGCGGACACGGCGGCGCGAGTGCTCGCGGTGGACTACGACCCGCCGTCGACCGAGCACATCGCCCGGCAGTACCTACAGGTCGATGTCGCGAGGGCCAACCTCGCGTCGCTGCCGGTGGCGAGCGGCGCGATCGACGTGGTGGCGAACTTCCAGGTCATCGAACACCTGTGGGACCAGGACGGCTTCCTGGCCGAATGCTTCCGGGCGTTGCGGCCGGGCGGCAGGCTGCTGTGCACCACGCCGAACCGGCTGACCTTCACGCCGGACTCCGACACCCCGTTGAACCCGTTCCACTCCCGCGAGCTCTCCCCCACCGAGCTGGCTGAGCTGCTGCGCCGCGCGGGATTCGACGTCGAACTGCTGCACGGGCTGCACCACGGCTCCCGGGTGCGCGCGTTGGACGTGCGTCACGGCGGCTCGATCATCGACGCGCAGCTCGACGTCGTCATGGGACACCTGCCGGGCACCGCGCCGTGGCCGGACGACCTGCTCGCCGACATCGCCGCGATCGAGGCGGACGACTTCGACCTCCACGGCGACGACCTCGACGCCAGCCTCGATCTCGTCGCCGTCGCGGTGCGGCCATGACCGACACCGAAGGCACGTTCTGCCTCGTGCTGCACAGCCACCTGCCCTGGCTGGCGCACCACGGGTCGTGGCCGGTCGGCGAGGAGTGGCTGTACCAGGCGTGGGCGCATTCCTACCTGCCGGTGGTCGACCTGCTGCGCCGGTTCGCGGACGAGGGCAAGCGCGACGTGCTCACCCTCGGCGTCACGCCGGTGCTCGCCGCGCAGCTGGACGACCCGTACACGCTGCGGGCCTGCCACGACTGGCTCGGCCACTGGCAGCTACGCGCCGAGCACGCCGCCGGGTTGTGGCGCGACCGTGGCCCGCTGCCCCGCGCGCTGGCCGCCGCCGAGCACCGGCAGGCGACGTCGGCACTGACCGACTTCGAGACGCACTGGCGGCACGGCTTCTCGCCGATACTGCGCTCGTTGGTGGATTCCGAGGTCATCGAGCTGCTCGGCGGGCCGCTGACGCACCCGTTCCAGCCGCTGCTGGAACCGAGGGTCGCCGACCTCGAACTGCGCGAGGGCCTTGCCGATACCGCGCTGCGCATCGGCAGCCGTCCGGAAGGGATCTGGGCGCCGGAGTGCGGCTACGCGCCGGGCATGGAGCGGCGCTACGCGGCGGCGGGCGTGCGGCGGTTCCTGGTCGACGGCCCCGCGCTGCGCGGTGACACGTCGGCGGCTCGCCCGGTCGGCGGCTCCGACGTGATGTGCTTCGGCCGGGACCTCGACGTCACCTACCGGGTGTGGTCGCCGAAGGCGGGCTATCCGGGGCATGCCCATTACCGGGACTTCCACACCTGGGACCACGACGTCGGTATCAAGCCGTCGCGGGTGACCGGCAAGCACATCGAGCCGCACGCCAAGGCGCCGTACGATCCCGAGCTGGCCGAGCCGACGCTGCGCGCGCATGTGAAGGACTTCGTCGACACCGTGGTCCAGCGGCTGCGGTCGCTGCGCGCGGAGCACGGCAAGCAGGCGCTCGTCGTGGCGGCGTACGACACCGAGCTGTATGGGCACTGGTGGCACGAGGGGCCGGCGTGGCTGGAGGGTGTGCTGCGGGCGTTGCCGGAGGCCGGGGTGCGGGTGACCACGCTGCGCGGCGCGCTGGCGGCGGGCCACCTCGGGCCGAGCTACGACCTGCCCGCGTCATCGTGGGGGTCGGGGAAGGACTGGCGGGTGTGGGACGGCGAGCAGGTGTCCGATCTGGTCGCCGACAACGCCGCGCTGCAAGGTGAGCTGCTCGACGTCATCGGGAAGGTGCCGACGCGGGTGCGGTCCGCTGCGCGGGACCAGCTGCTGCGGGAAGCGCTGCTCGCGCTGTCGAGCGACTGGGCGTTCATGGTCACCAAGGATTCGGCCGCCGATTACGCGCGCGGCCGCGCGCGGGAACATCACGCTCGGTTCAGCGAGCTGGCGCGGCTGCTGCGCGCCGATGATCCAGCCGCCGACGATCGGGCCGCCGCCCTGCGCGCACAGGACTACCCGTTCGGCCAGCTCGACGCCCGGCGGCTCTAGTCACGTCCCGCTGGCCGGGCGAGGCTCCGACGTCCAGCAGCCACCGCAGCGGCGTTCGAGTCGTCCTCGCCCGCGAGCTCGATCGCCTCGTTGATCTTCTCGGGAAGGTCCTCGGTTTCGAGTTTGTCTGGTGTCGTCACGGGTCGATCCTCACAGCACCACCCGGATGCGTGTACTCGGCAGTAGCCCTACGCACGGGTCGTGCGCAGGGCCGTTGTCACCGGATGGGAGGATCGACGCCTATGCGCGTGCTGATGATGTCGTGGGAATACCCACCCGTCGTGGTCGGTGGGTTGTCCCGGCACGTGCACGCGCTGGCGCGTCACCTCGCCGCCGACGGCCACGACGTCGTGGTGCTGTGTCGGCACGTCGCGGGCACCGACGGGCAGACCCACCCCACAACCGATCGCGTCATCGAAGGCGTACGAGTGATCCGGGTGGCCGAGGACCCGATGCACGTGACGTTCGAGCGGGATCTGGTGGCGTGGACGCTGGCGATGGGCCACGCCATGGTGCGGGCGGGCACGGAGCTGCTGCGGCAGTGGCAGCCGGACGTGGTGCACGCGCACGACTGGCTGGTCACCCACCCCGCGATCGCGCTGACCGAAGCGGCGGGCGTGCCACTGGTCGGCACGGTGCACGCCACCGAGGCGGGCAGGCATTCCGGCTGGCTGTCGCACTCGCTCAACCAGCAGATCCATTCCGTCGAGTGGTGGCTGGCGCAGCGGGCCGACGAGCTGATCACCTGCTCGGTGGCGATGCGGACCGAGGTGACGCAGCTGTTCGACGTCGACGCAGCCGCGATCCACGTGATCCACAACGGTATCGAGGAACGCGGCTGGCGGGTCAGCGACGCCGAGATCGCGCGGGCGCGGGAACGTCACGGCGCCGACGCGCCGCTGCTGCTGTACTTCGGCAGGCTGGAGTACGAGAAGGGCGTGCAGGACCTGCTCGCGGCAATGCCGCGGATTCGCCGGGAGAACCCGGGGACGCGGCTCGTGGTGGCAGGCAAGGGCAGGCACCTCGACCCGCTGATCGAGCAGTCGCGCAAGCTGCGGATCCGGCGTGCGGTGGACTTCACCGGACACCTGTCGGACCGGGACCTGCGTGCGGTGCTGGCTGCGGCCGATGCGGTGGTGCTGCCCAGCCGCTACGAGCCGTTTGGCATCGTCGCGCTCGAGGCGGCGGCCGCACAGGCGCCGCTGGTCGCGTCGACCGCGGGCGGGCTCGGCGAGGTGGTGCTCGACGGCGAGACCGGCCTGGCGTTCGCGCCAGGCGACGTCGACGCGCTGGCGACCGCCGTGCGGGACGTGCTCGATGACCGGCACGCCGCCGCACAGCGCGCTGAGGCCGCACACGCCCGGCTGGCGGGCTCGTTCAACTGGACTACCATCGCGGCCGACACCGCCGAGGTCTACCGCCGCGCGATGGCATCGGGCCCGCGTTCGTTTCCTCGGCCCAAGATCCCCACCGGCAACGTCTTCGACGTCGACGCGTGAGGCGCGCCGACGAGGACAGTGGAGTCTGGCGAGGATCACCAGAGTCAGGCGAAACTCGTCGCCCTTGGTCCACGGCTGGTCATCGCCGCAATGGAGTCTGGCGGTGCTCGCCAGACTCGTGTCCTGCGCCACCACCTCACCCCGGCAGCAGCACAAACCGCGTACCCCGCCGGGGCCTTCGCAACAGCCGGGCGGCATGCCAGCCGGGCAGCCCGCCCGAGTCTCTGAGTGTGCGCTCGACCGAGCGCGCGTCGCGCACGTGGCGCGCGAACGACCGCGGCGGGCTCACCCGCCCCCGCTCGACCTGCCCCCGGTACGCCACATCGGGGTCGACGCTGATCCAGAGCAACCGCCTCGTCCTGCGGGCGAGCATTCCGATCACGACCAGCAGCAGCCGGGTGCGCCACCGCGTCGCGGGCAGGTGCGCGACCACCGGCGCCGAGGAGCGCAGCGCCGCCACGAAGATCCGCCACCGGTGCACCAGATGCACCAGCGGCCGGTACCACCGATACGGCACCCACCCCGGCGCCAGCTCGGCCAGCCGGTCGCCAACCTGTTCCGAGTCGACGATGACCGCGTCCGCACGGTTGTCCGCCTCGTGCAGCAGGGTGCTCTTGCCCGCGCCGGGGATGCCCGCGACAACGACCAGGTCGTCTGGCGCGAGCACCAGACGCGTCACGCCAGACGGCGCATCGGTTCCGAGTGCGGCCATACCGGCAAGAACGTACACCTGTCACCGCCTGTTCCTGTAACCAGAAAATCCCTCCCCCTCGCGCCGGTGGCGGGTGTACACCGACGCGAGCGGGAGGGAAGTCTGACGGCCGCCGTCAGGTCGTGGTCAGGTATCTGGCGTAGGCGCTGGTGGTGAAGAAGCTGGGCAGCTTCTCCCCCAGCGCCGTCTCGACGACGATCTCGCGCGCATGGGCGAGCCGGTCGCCGTCGCCACCGATGTCGGCCGACACCGACGCCAGCTCCTCGTCAAGCAGCCCGGTCACCAGCTCGGCGGTGATCGCGGTGCCGTCGGACAGCTTGGTGCCGTTGTAGATCCACTGCCACACCTGACAGCGCGCGATCTCGGCGGTCGCGGCGTCCTCCATCAGGCCGAAGATCGCTGCGGCACCCGTGCCACGCAGCCACGAGTCGACGTAGCGCAGCGCGACGTTCAGGTTGCCGCGCAGTCCCTCCTCGGTGACGTCGCCGCCCGCGCCGGCCACGTTGAGCAGGTCGTCACCCGTGACCTCGACCTCGTCGCGCAACCGGTCGAGCTGGTTCGGCCGCTCACCGAGCACGTCGTCGAACACCTCGCGGCACACCGGCACCAGACCCGGATGCGCGACCCACGATCCGTCGAAACCGTCGTCCGCCTCGCGCTCCTTGTCCTGGCGCACCTTCTCGAACGCCAGCGCGTTGGCCTCGGGATCCTTGCTCGGGATGAACGCCGCCATGCCGCCGATCGCGTGCGCGCCGCGCCGGTGGCAGGTGCGCACCAGCAGCGCGGTGTAGGCGCGCATGAACGGCACCGTCATGGTGACCTCGGCCCGGTCCGGCAGCACGAAGTCGGCGCCCTGCTTGGCGAAGTTCTTGATGACACTGAAGATGTAGTCCCAGCGGCCCGCGTTGAGACCCGCGGCGTGCTCGCGCAGCTCGTAGAGGATCTCGTCCATCTCGAACGCGGCGGTGATCGTCTCGATCAGCACCGTGGCGCGGATCGTGCCGCGCGGAATGCCGAGCAGCTCCTGCGCCAGCACGAACACGTCGTTCCACAACCGTGCTTCCTCGTGGCTCTCCAGCTTCGGCAGGTAGAAGTACGGGCCGGAGCCGGCGTCGATCAGCCGCTGGGCGTTGTGGAACAGGTACATGCCGAAGTCGAACAGGCCCGCCGACACCGGACGGCCGTCGATGCGAACGTGCTTCTCGACCAGGTGCCAGCCACGCGGCCGGACCACGATGGTCGCCGGGTCGTCGCCGATGGCGTAGCGCTTGCCCGCCTCGGTGGTGAAGTCGATGTCGCCGCCGATGGCATCGTAGAGGTTGACCTGCCCGCCGACGATGTTGTCCCAGGTCGGCGAGGTGGCGTCCTCGAAGTCGGCCAGCCACACCTTCGCGCCGGAGTTCAGCGCGTTGACCGTCATCTTGCGGTCGGTCGGCCCGGTGATCTCCACCCGACGGTCCTCGAGACCGGGGGCGGCACCGGCGACGCGCCACGACTCGTCGGCGCGGATGTGCGCGGTCTCCGGCAGGAAGTCCAGCTTCCGCTCGCCGCTGTTCAGCTCGTCCTTGCGGACGCGGCGGGCGTCGAGCAGCTCCCTACGGCGGCCCGCGAACTCGTTGTCCAGTCGCGCTACGAACTCCAGCGCCGCAGGGGTGAGGATCGCGTCCGAACGTTCGGACGCCGACGGTGAGACAGCGATGCGGTAACCCAGGCTGGTCATGTCGTCCCTCCTATATGGACGCTGGAGTTGAGCGGGTGGCGCGGGCGGCGGGAGGCCGCCCGCACCACTCACCGCACGGGAGTGGAGATCAGAACTGCGCTTCCTCGGTGGAGCCGGACAGCGCGGTGGTCGAGCTCTCCGGGTTCAGCGCGGTCGAGACCAGGTCGAACCAGCCGGTGCCGGCCTCACGCTGGTGCTTGGTGGCGGTGTAGCCACGCTCCTCCGCGGCGAACTCGCGCTCCTGCAGGTCGACGTACGACGTCATGCCGTCCCGGGCGTAGCCGTGGGCCAGGTCGAACATCGAGTAGTTGAGCGCGTGGAAGCCGGCCAGCGTGATGAACTGGAACTTGTAGCCCATGTGGCCCAGCTCGCGCTGGAACTTCGCGATGGTCGCGTCGTCCAGGTTCTTCCGCCAGTTGAACGACGGCGAGCAGTTGTAGGCCAGCATCTGGTCCGGGAACTCGGCCTTGATCGCCTCGGCGAACTCGCGGGCCAGCTCGAGGTCGGGCGTGCCGGTCTCCATCCAGATCAGGTCGGAGTACGGCGCGTAGGCCTTCGCGCGCTCGATGCACGGCTCGATGCCGTTGCGGACCTTGAAGAAGCCCTCCGAGGTGCGCTCACCGGTCAGGAACTGCTTGTCGCGGTCATCGACGTCGCTGGTCATCAGCGTGGCGGCCTCGGCGTCGGTCCGCGCGACGACGATCGACGGCGCGCCGGACACGTCGGCCGCGAGACGAGCGGCGTTGAGGGTGCGCACGTGCTGCTTGGTCGGGATCAGCACCTTGCCACCGAGGTGGCCGCACTTCTTCTCCGACGCCAGCTGGTCCTCCCAGTGCACACCGGCGGCGCCGGCGGCGATCATGCCCTTCATCAGCTCGAACGCGTTGAGCGGGCCACCGAAGCCTGCCTCGGCGTCGGCGACGATCGGCGCGTACCAGTCGATGTCGGTGTTGCCCTCGGCCCAGTTGATCTGGTCGGCACGGCCGAGCGCGTTGTTGATGCGACGCACGACGGCCGGGACCGAGTTCGCCGGGTAGAGGCTCTGGTCCGGGTAGGTCTGGCCGGCGAGGTTCGCGTCGGCGGCGACCTGCCAGCCGGACAGGTAGATCGCCTTCAGGCCGGCGCGCACCTGCTGCACGGCCTGGTTACCGGTCAGCGCACCAAGCGCGTGGACGTAGTCCTCGGTGTGGAGCAGGTCCCACAGCTTCTCGGCGCCACGGCGAGCGAGCGTGTACTCCTCCTGCACGCTGCCGCGCAGGTTGATGACGTCTTCAGCGGTGTAGGAGCGCTCGACACCCTTCCAGCGAGGGTTGGTGTCCCACTCCTTGGCGAGCTCGGCGACTGCCTGCTCACGCGACTTGGTCGTCTCGGTCATCCGATCTCCAGTGATCTTGTTCAGCGAGCCTGGTGCGATGTGCGGACGCGGACCAAGCTCCATGTTTGCAAAGTTTGCTATCCCGCATCCGCTTGCCATGACCATTGCATAAGCAGCAAAAATCGCGCTACCGAGCAAACTTGCGAATTTGTGCGAACGAGCACTAGCATTTTGCAAAGCCTGCGAAGGCCCCGTTAACCTTCGTGATCAAACGACCGTCGACCACCGGCTGAACCTGAAGAAACTCCGGGTAGAGAGGCCCCTCATGGAGAAAACCTTCGCCGGCGCGAAGCTGCGGCATCTGCGCGAGAGCCGTCAGATGAGCCAGGCCGACCTCGCCAGAGTGTTGGAGATCTCACCGAGCTACCTGAACCAGATCGAGCACAACGCGAGACCGATCACGGTGCCGGTGCTGTTGCGCATCACGCAAGCGTTCGGGGTGGACGCCGAGTTCTTCGCCAGCAACGACACCGCCCGGCTCGTCGCCGACGTCCGCGAGGCGCTGCTCGACGAGTCTGTCGACGCCGACGTCAGCAGCGGCGAGCTGAACGACCTCGCGACGAACCTGCCGAACGTGGCGGCCGCCCTGATCAAGCTGCACCGCCGCTACCGGGACTCGGTGGAGAACACCGCCGCGCTGGTCACCGAGGACGGCCGGGGCACCCACGGCAGCATGGCGGCGGCGCCGCTGCCGCACGAGGAGGTCCGTGACTTCTTCTACGAGCGTGAGAACTACGTCGCCGAGCTGGACGAGCGCGCCGAGCGGATGTCGCTCGACATGAACCTGCGCCGGGGCGACCTGCGCAACGCGCTGCGGAGCAAGCTCGCCGACGTCTACGGCGTCATCGCCACCACCGAGGGGATCGACGAGTCGACCGGCGAGCAGCACCGCTACGAGCCGGACGCCAAGGTGCTGCGGATGGCGCCGAGCCTGCGGGTCGGGCAGCAGGCGTTCCGGATGGCATCGCAGATCGCGCTGCTGGAGTACTCCGAGCTGATCAACGAGCTGGCCGACTCGTGGGCGTTCTCCGGCCCCGCTGCGCGGTCGCTGGCGCGGGTCGGGCTGGCCAACTACTTCGCGGGCGCGCTGATCCTGCCGTACACCGCGTTCCACACCACCGCCGAGCGCTACCGGTATGACATCGAGCGGCTGTGCGACCACTTCGGCGTCGGCTTCGAGACGGTGTGCCACCGGCTGTCGACGTTGCAGCGGCCGAAACAGCGCGGCGTGCCGTTCTCGTTCGTGCGGGTCGACCGGGCCGGCAACATGTCCAAGCGGCAGTCGGCAGCGGGCTTCCACTTCTCGCGCGTCGGCGGCTCCTGCCCGCTGTGGAACATCTACGAGGCGTTCGCGTCACCGGGCAAGATCCTCACCCAGATCGCCGAGATGCCGGACGGGAAGAAGTACTTCTGGGTGGCGCGCACCGTCTCGCGCAACATCGGCGGCTACGGCAAGCCCGGCAAGATCTTCACGGTCGGACTCGGCTGCGAGCTGCGGCACGCCCGCAGGCTGGTGTACTCGACCGGGCTCGACCTTGACGACAGCTCGGCCGCCACCCCGATCGGCATGGGCTGCAAAGTCTGCGAACGGCAGGCGTGCCCGCAGCGGGCGTTCCCCACCATCGGCAAACACCTCACCGTCGACGAGAACACCTCGACGTTCGTGCCCTATCCCGCGGTGCCGAAGGACGACTGAGTAGCTCAGTGCTCGTCGAGGGTCTGGCGGAGTGCGGCGTTGGCCTTGCGGGCCATGTCGGCGACGGCCTCCCGGCGCGCCCGGTCGGCCTCGTACGCGGCCTGCCGGTCCCGCACGACCTCGGCCGGGATGCCCGCCGCGATGGCGTAGTCGGGAACGTCGCCCTTGACCACGGCATGCGCGCCGAGCACACAGCCGCGCCCGACCCGGGTGCCCTTGGTGACGGTGACCTTGGTGCAGATCCAGGTGTCCGGGCCGATGCGCACCGGCGCCTTGGCGATGCCCTGATCCTTGATCGGCAGGTTGATGTCGGTGGTGATGTGGTCGAAGTCGCAGATGTAGACCCAGTCGGCCACCAGCGTCGCCGAGCCGAGCTCGATGTCGAGGTAGCAGTTGATGACGTTCTGCCGCCCGAACACCGCCTTGTCGCCGATCCGCAGCGAGCCCTCGTGACACCGGATGGCGTTGCCGTCACCGACGTGCACCCAGCGGCCGATCTCCAGCCGCCCGTACCCGGCGCGGGCGTGCAGCTCGACGTCCTTGCCGAGGAACACCATGCCGCGCAGGATCACGTGCGGGTTGGCGATGCGGAACTTCAGCAGCCGCCAGTACCGCATCAGGTACCAGGGCGTGTAGGCGCGGTTGCGCAGCACCCAGCGCAGCGAGTCCCTGGTCAGGAACTTCGCCTGGCGCGGGTCGTCGCGGTTGCGCCGCCACGCCCGCACCCGGGCCGCGACCGGCGATCCCCACATCGATGTCACGGCAGTGACGGTAACCCAGGTGGTCAGCATGGCAGGATCGCGGTCATGGCCCGGCTGATCATCGACACCGACCCCGGCGTTGACGATGCCATCGCGATCGCCATCGCCGCGCTCAGTCCCGGCAGCGACCTGCTCGGCGTGACCACGGTGTTCGGCAATGTCGGCCTGGCGAAGACCACCCGCAACGCGTTGCGGCTGCTGGAGTTGTGCGGGCGTGCCGACGTCCCGGTCGCGGCCGGCGCGGACCGGCCGCTGGTGCACCCGCACGCGCGCCGCGACAGCTCCGCGCACGGCGACGACGGCCTGTCCGGGCACGCCGAGGTGCTGCCGGAGCCGGCCCGGGACGTCGTCGCCGGAGGCGCGGTGGCATTGCTGGCGTCGTTGCTGGAGCGCGCCGACCAGCCGGTGACGATCGCGCCGATCGGCCCGCTGACCAACATCGCGCTGCTGCTCGCGGCGTACCCGCACCTCAAGCCGAAGATCGAACGCCTGGTGGTCATGGGCGGCGCGATCGAGGGCGGCAACGTCTCCGCCCGCGCCGAGTTCAACATCTGGAGCGATCCGGAGGCCGCGCGCCGGGTACTGGTCGCGGACGACGTGCCGTGTGTGCTGGTGCCATTGGATCTGACGCACCGCTGCGCCGTCGACCGGGCGTGGCTGGAGGACCTGGCGGGGTGCGGGCGCATCGGCGAGGCGTTGCACGCGCTCACCCCGGAGTACGTCCGGCACTACACCGCCGCGCTCGGCGTGCCGGGCATGGTGGTGCACGACGCGGTCGCCATCGTCGAGGCCATCACGCCGGGCACGCTGACGACGGAGTCAATGCCGCTGGACATCGAGTGCTCGTTCGGGCCGTCCCGAGGGGCGGTGATCGCCGATCGCCGCAGGCTCGCGCGGGCTGGCGACGGCGCGAGCGGGCCGGCCGACGTCGCCGTCGACACCGACATCGACCAGCTGCGGGCGCTGCTGCTCGACGGCCTCAGGGAAAGGAAGTGAGCATGACGGACCGGCGACTGGTGATCCTGCGGCACGCGAAGTCGGCGTGGCCGGAGGACGTCCCCGACCACGAGCGTCCACTGGCCGAGCGCGGGGAGCGCGACGCCCCCGTCGCCGGGCGCTGGCTCGCCGAGCACATCGGCGTCATCGACGTCGCGCTGTGCTCCCCTGCCACGCGCGCCAGGCAGACCTGGACGCTGGCGGCCGGGGAGCTGGCGAGCACGCCGGACACCCGCTACGACGAGCGCATCTACGGCGCGTCCCCCGGTGACCTGCTGGACGTGGTGCAGGGTATCGAGGACGATGTGGGCACGGCGGTGCTGATCGGGCACAACCCCGGGCTGTCGCACCTGGTGACGGCGCTCGCCGGGGAGCGGCACGAGCTGAAGACGTCGAGCATCGCGGTGCTCACCTGGCCGGGCGAATGGACCGACGCGGGCAGCGCGCCGGCAACACTGGCGGACGTCGCCAAACCACGAGGGTGAGTGGCGTGTAGTATCATCCATACTACACGGAGGTGGCGCATGGCGTTCGATGCGGGCGAGGTCGCTCACGCTTTGGAGCAGCTCGACGAGGCGCGGGAGTCCGTCGTGACGTCCGTCCGAGTCCCGCAAGGACTCCGGCATGCCGCGACCGTCCTGCAGGATGCCGGGCTGATCTCGTCGTGGAACGAACTGCTCGTGCAGGGCACCCGCGACCGCATCGAGGCGATCGCGCACCGCGCGGGGCTCGACGCCCATTACGCCGATCATCCCGAGCTGCGCCCCGCGGTGGCGGAAGTCGCGCTGGCGCTGGCTCGGATAGACGCCAGCGAGCTCGCGGACCGGCCTGAGCTGATCGAGCAAGCCGCGACGGAGCTGACCGCGAGGCGACCGGATGCCACTGCCGACCACGTACTCACCTACGCGACGGCGCTGCTCGCCCATCAGCCGGCAGCCTGATGGCCGCGCAGCCGGCTACGGTGATCCTCGACAACGAGGCGGTGGCAGCGCTGTCCGACATCCGTCACCCGAAACACCGCGCGCTGCTTCCCTACCTCGAAGGCATCGCACAGCGACGGGCACGCGACACCTCGCTGCGAGTACTGGTGCCGGTCGCCGTTCGCGTCGAAGCGGGCTGGGACCGCACCAGACCGAAGGCGGCGGTGGTCAACCGGGTGTCCGGCGCACGCGACGTCCCGCTCACCGGCGACGCGGCCGATACCGCACAGCAGCTCCGCGGCGCGACCGGCGTGTCGGTCGTGGACGCCACCGTCGGCGAGGCCGCCGACGCCGCAGCTAAGCCGGTCGTCATCCTGACCTCGGATGCCGACGACATGCGCGCGCTCGCGGAGCGCATCGACGGCGAGGTGCGCGTCCAGCGCGTGTGATCACAACAGCGGCACGGTCGGCACCGCGACCAGGGCCACCGCCGCCAGCCGCACGGCGAGCCGCGCCGGGCGAGGTAGCGGCAGCGGCGGGGAGTCGAGCCGGGCGAGCCGCCGGGTGATCGCCGCCGAGAGCTGGGTCAGCGCGGCGGTCTCCGCGCCGCCAGCCACCGCGCGCAGCGCCGCGCTCAGTTCCGCCGGGCCGGTCTCCGCAGCCGCGACATCGTCGGCGCGCATCTCGATCAGCGTCGCGACGGCACGCTGCGCAGCGGCCATGCCGGGCACCCGGCGCGCGGTCGCGCCCCACGCCACGAAGGGCAGCACCACGAGGTCGTGTCGTTCGGCCAGGTGCGCACGCTCGTGCGCGAGCACGGCGTCCAGCTCGGTCTGCGCCAGCGTCGTCACCGCCCCCGCGCTGACGACCAGCCGGGAGCGCGGCCCAGGCAGGCAGTAGGCCACCGGCACCGGGTGGTCGAGCACGTGCGCGCCGGACGCCGTCGGCCACGGCGTGGCGAGCAGGTCGAGCAGGTCACGGTGCTTGCGGCGCGCCCGCAGCGTGCGGGCGGTGATCAACGCGAGCACGCCGAGGAGCCATCCGGCAACCAGCACCGTGACCGCCAGCACGACGTAGTGGAACGGCCCGAGGACGCTCACCCGCCCGTCGAGCAGCGCACCGGCGGCGTCGAGCAGGCCGTCACCCAGCGGCGCGAGCGCGAACGTGACCCCGGCGCCGAGCAGTGACAGCCCGCCCGCGAGACCGATCGCCTGCCACAGGACGAGCGCACCGACGGGGTCACGCTCGGCCCACGACGCCGCGGCGAGCCAGCGACTGATCGGTTCGGCCAGCGCGATCCCGAGCACGAGCAGGATCGGCCACGCGGCGCTCATATCGCCTCACTTCAGCAGATCGCGCAGCGTGGAGCGGTCGCCGGGCGGCACGGAGCCGAGGAAGCTGGCCAGCGCCGCACCGCGATCGGGGGCGGCGTCGAGGACATCGCGCATCAGCTCGGCGATGTGGTCCTCACGGCTGGCCGTCGGCCGGTAGCGGTGCGCGCGGCCCTCCTTGGCGCGAGCCGCGAGACCCTTGCGCTCCAGCCTGCCGAGCACGGTCAGCACCGTCGTCGTGGCCAGCGCCCGCTCGGCGAGCGCGTCCTGCACCTCGCGGGCGGTCATCGGCTCCGGCGCGGCCCACAGCGCGTCCATGACTGCGCGTTCCAGGTCTCCCAGTGGCGGCATGCGACTTATTCTACATCACGTAGAAATTCTACGGCTTGTAGAAGTAGGGTGTCGGCATGTTGGATGATCTGACCGCCGCCAGGGAGCAGATGGCGTTCTCGCTGAGCTTTCACATCATTTTCGCGGTGCTCGGCGTCGGGATGCCGTGGCTGATGCTGTGGGCGGAGTGGCGCGGCCTGCGCACCGGGGACACCCACTGGACGGCGCTGGCGCGGCGCTGGTCCAAGGCGGTCGCGGTGCTGTTCGCGGTGGGCGCGGTGTCGGGCACCGTGCTGTCCGTCGAGTTCGGACTGCTGTGGCCGGAGTTCATGGCGCGGTTCGGCTCGGCGTTCGGTATCTCGTTCACCTTGGAGTCGTTCGCGTTCTTCCTCGAGGCGATCTTCCTCGCGCTCTACCTCTACGGCTGGGACCGGCTCAGCCCCCGCGCGCATCTGCTCTGTGGCGTCCCGGTCGCGGTGTCCGGTGTGGCCTCCGCAGGGTTCGTGACCACGGCCAACGCCTGGATGAACGGCCCCGTCGGGCTGGTGCGCGGGCCGGACGGCGAGCTGATCTCCACCGAACCGCTCGGCCCGTTCCTCGCGCCGACCACCGGGCCGCAGGTGACGCACATGGTGCTCGCGGCGTTCCTGTGCACCGGCCTTGCGGTGGCGGCGGTGTACGCCGTGGCGATGTTGCGCGATCCGGCCAAGCGGGACGGCTACCACCGCCGGGGCTTCGCGGCAGGCGCTGTCATGGGGCTGAGTCTCGCCGTGCCGCAGGCGCTGGTCGGCGACTGGGCGACGCGGGCGGTCGCCGAGTACCAGCCGGCGAAGTTCGCCGCGATGGAAGGCGTGGAGCACACCGAGGACGGCGTTCCGTTCTCCTTAGGACCGTGGGAGATCCCGAACCTGCTGTCGCTGTTGCTGAAGTTCGACCCGGACGCCCGCATCTCTGGTCTCGACGTCGTCCCGGCCGCCGACCGGCCGCCGGTGTCGGTCACTCACGTGTCGTTCCAGGTCATGATCGGCATCGGCGTCGCGCTGATCGCGCTGGCGGCCTACACGGCATGGGCGTGGTACCGCGACCAGGGTCGTGGTGCGCACCCGGCCGACCGGCGCGGGCTGCTCATCGCGATGGCCGTGGCAGGACCGGCGCCGTTCGTCGCGCTGATCGCGGGCTGGATCGTCACCGAGGTCGGCAGGCAGCCGTGGATCGTCTACCGGGTCATGCGCACGCCGGAGGCGCTGACCAGCCAGACCGGGCTGGAGACGTACCTCTACGTCACGATCGCGGTCTACCTCGCGCTGTCGGTGGCGCTGGTGGCGATCCTGCGCCGGATCGCGGCCGGGCCGCGCCCAACGACGGAGCGCACGTTGGAAGGGAGTGCGGCATGACGGCGTCGGATCTTCTCGCGCTGCTGGTGCTGGCAGGGCTCACCGCGTACACCGTGCTCGGCGGGGCGGACTTCGGCGCCGGGCTGTGGGACCTGACGCGGAGCCGGCGGCAGCGCGATCTCGTGGTCCGCGCGATGGGGCCGGTGTGGGAGGCCAACCACGTGTGGCTGATCTTCGTGCTGATCGCGCTTTTCTCCGGGTTCCCCGGCGGGTTCGCGGTGCTGTCCCGGTCGCTGACCGGGCCGCTGTCGATCGCGCTGCTCGGCATCGTGCTGCGCGGCGCGGCGTTCGCGTTCCGGCAGTACGGCGCGCCGCACGGCGGCCCGCCGGTGCGCGGGACGGCGCTGTGGGGCCGGATCTTCGCGGTGTCGTCGCTGATCACGCCGTTCGCGTTCGGCGCGGCGGCCGGCGGCATCACCGGCGGCACGCTGCGGGCCGACGGTTCCGCCGGGCTGCTGCGGCCCTTCCTCGCGCCGCTGCCGCTGGCGAGCGGGCTGCTCGCGGTCGCGGCGTGTGCGTTCATAGCGGCGGTGTACCTCACGACCGACGCCTATCGCAGTGGCGAATCGGAGCTGGTCGCGCGGCTGCGCGCCCGGGCACTGGCGAGCGGGTTGCTCGCCGGAGCACTGGCGCTGCTCGCGTTGCCGCTGCTGCCCGACGCGTTCGCCGACCGGCTGGCGTGGCCCGCGGTGGCGGTCAGCGTCGTCAGCGGTGGGCTCGCGCTGGAGCTGATGCGGCGCGGGTGGTTCGGGCTGGCGCGAGTGGCGGCGGCCGGGGCGCCCGCCGGGCTGCTGTGCGGCTGGGCGCTGGCGCTGTACCCGTGGGCGCTGCCCGGCTATGCCATGCTCTCCCCCGCGCCACCGGCCACCGCAGGGCTGATCGTCGGCGTACTGACGGCCGGACTGCTGCTGGTGGTTCCGAGCTACGTCTTCATGATCCGGGTGCTGCGCGCAGACGCCGATTGATCACCTGGCGCACCGTGTCGCCGGCATATATCCAGTCGCGTGCCGCAGGATCGATCCATCCCGCGACGAGCAGCGCCTTCTGGCTGAGTTCCTCGATGGGTAGGTGATGAATCGGCTCGTGGTGCGCCAGTCGGTTCCGAAGCCGATGTAGATCGGCGACCGGGCGTTCCAGATGCTTGCGAAGACCATGCAGGTGCGGAAACGCGCGGCGCAAGCACGACAGCCACAACGTGCGTTCATAGTGGCTGGCCAGCAGGTATCGCCAGAAGCCGAGATTCAGCTCGGCGACGACGCGCCCTGGGGTCTCCGGCTTGCCGAACTTCGTGACACGACGGCGCGCCCGGCATACGTCCGACCGAGCGCGGGCAGTCAAGTAGTCGCCACAGGCGATGTACCACCGGTCATCACCGCGATGGTTACGCGACCACGCCAGTAGCTCGCGATGCATGGCCTGCCGCAGCAGGATCTCGACGTGACCGAGCGTGCGCCACAGCGCCGCCGACACAACGGCGTTCCAGCCGTAGAGGTCGACGGCCTTTCCGGAGGCTCCGTCGCAGGCGGCGCGGTACGGCACCAGGCGTTCCTCGGAGAACCATCGTTCGAGTTCGGAGACCGTCGTCGGCATGGTGTACACTTTCGTGCGAAGGCCCCGGTCGCCCCTGCTCACCACGGTGAGTACGCCGCCGGGGTTTTGGAATTTCGGGGTGTTGCCAGTGTGTGGCTAGGTTCTACCGGAGACCCCCGACAGAACCGGTCACGGGATCCGCTTGGCCTCGCAGAGGAACGCCATGGGGCTGCGGCCGATTCTGGTCAGCACCACGCTCAGTTCGGCGGGGCCGCGCAGCTTCAGCCGGGGGCGCAGCGCGTTCGGGTCGACGTCGAGACCACGCACCAGGATCTCCACCCTGCCGACGTCGAGCTCCCGCAGTCGCGACCGCAGCGTCTTCTCCCGGTACGGCCCGAACTCCCGCACGTGGAACGCCCTGATGCCGGGTGGGGGCTCGTCGCCGGTCAGGTACGCGATGCGCTCGTCGAGCTGCCACAACCCGTGCCGTGCCGCGTAGTGCCGCACCAACCCCGCGCGCACGACCGCACCGTCCGGATCGATCAGCCACTCCCCCGGCTCGCCGACCTCGCAGTCGTCCGGTTCGGCGTCGGTGATGCTCCAGCCCTCCCCCGCCCCGCGCAGCACGGTCGCCCGTCGCCTCACCGTGGCCACCGAGCCCGCCCACAGACACGCCTCCCGCACCTGGCCGTCCAGCGAGATCACCTCGACCTCCTTCGCCCACGGTGCCGCGTCGGGGTCGATGCCGGGCGCGCACTTCACCGCGAGGTCCCGTCCCCGGTACGCCTCGGCCAGCGCGTCCAACGGCGGCTGAAAGTCCTCCGGCCGCCAGCGCCGACGGCCGCGTGCGTCGCGACGCGCCGGGTCCGCGACCACGACGGCGTCGCGGGTGACCGGGCGCAGCGCGTCGGCGCGCACCAGCGCCGGATCGACCCGCACCCGCCCGCAGTTGTGCCGCGCCATCGCGAGCCGGACCTCGTCCACATCGGACCCGACGCACCGGCGCGCGGTCGCCGCGAGGGCCACCAGGTCTGCCCCGATGGAGCAGGTGACGTCGTGCACGTCGCGGTCGGCGAGCCGCACCGCCCGGTGCCGCGCGACGGCGGTGGGGCTCGCCTGCTGCAACGCGTCCTCGGTGAACAGCCAGTCGTCCGCTGAGTCCAGTTTGGACGCGGCCTTGCGCCGGAGCAGCACCGTCTCCAGCACTGCCCCGGCGCGGGCCTCGCCGACGAGCTCCCGGGCGCGGCGCACGTCGCGCAGCCGCGTCGCATCGGTCAGCGCCAGGTCGGCACAGGCCGCGAGCGCATCGACACCCTCGGCCGAGCGCAGGAACGCGACGTCGTCCACGGTGAACGCGTACCCCACGGGGCGAACGTTACCGGCACGGTCACGGCCGCGAGGCAACCACCGGTTCGGCCGTCGACCGGGTCGCGCCGGTGTAGTCGAACGTGCTGATGTCACGCTGACTGGTCTCGGGCAGGAAATGCGCCGCGACCAGGCTCACCACGGCCGCGATCACCGTGTACCCGGCGAACAGCCAGGGCTCCCCGCCGTTCGCCTCCACCAGCAGGGCGGCGATCAGCGGCGTGAGGCCGCTGGCGAAGATGCCGGAGAACTGATACACGGAGCCGACGCCGGTGTAGCGGATGCGGGTGTCGAACAGCTCGGCCCAGAACGCGGCGAGCGGGGCGTAGATCGCGGCGTACACGAACCCGAGGCTGACGATGATGCTGAGCCAGATCAGCGCCGTGACACCGGTCTGGATGAGCCAGAATGACGGGAACACGAACACCGCGATGCCGATCGCGCCCACCCGGTAGACGGCCTTCCGGCCGAAGCGATCCGACAGCGCACCGCAGACCGGAATCAGCAGCACGCCGACGGCCGCCGCGATGATCACGCCACCCAGCGCCGTACCGCTCTCGAGGCCGAGGTTGTTGGCGACGTAGGAGACCACGAACACGCCGTACGCGTTGAACGTCAGCCCCTCGATCCACCGCGTGCCCATGCCGAGGATCAGCTCCTTCGGCTGCGTGCGCAGCAGCGTCACCATCGGCACCTTGACCTCTTCCTGCTCGTGGCGCACCCGGGCGAAGGCCGGGGTCTCCAGCACGCTGAGCCGGATGTACATGCCCACGATCAGCAGCAACGCACTGGCCAGGAACGGCAGCCGCCAGCCCCAGGCGAGGAAGGCGTCCTCGGGCAGCAGGCTCACCAGGCCGAACGCCCCGGATGCCATCAGCAGCCCGGCTGGCACTCCCACCTGCGGCCAGCTGCCGTAGAACCCGCGACGTCCCTGCGGGGCGTACTCGACGGCCATCAGCACCGCGCCGCCGTACTCACCGCCGACGCCGATCCCCTGGAGCACGCGCATCAGCACCAGCAGCGCGGGCGCCCACAGCCCGATGGCGTCGTAGGTCGGCAGCAACCCGATGACGACCGTCCCGGCGCCCATGATGAACAACGTCATGATCAACATCTTCTTGCGGCCGATCCGGTCGCCGAAGTGGCCGAAGACGAGGCTTCCCAGCGGGCGGGCGAGGAAGCCGACGGCGAAGGTCGCGAACGCGACCAGCGTGCCGACACCGGCTTCGAGGTTGCTGAAGAACAGCTTGTTGAACACCAGTCCGGCGGCGGTGCCGTAGATGAAGAAGTCGTACCACTCGATCGACGCGCCGATCGAGCTGGCGAGCGCGACCTTCTTGACCGACACCGATTCGGACGGGGTTGAGCTGGCCATGATGACCTCCTTCTGAGGGATCCTGGCGGATCAGAGGGATTGGCGGAAGATGGTGGCCGCCGCGTCGCGGTCCAGCGGCCGTGGCACGACGGAGAGCTGGCGGGTCTGCTTCAACGCGCCGTCAACGAGGGTGTCGACGTCGTCGTCGCCGAAGCCGAAGGCGCGTAGCCCGCTCGGCATGCCGATGTCGTCCATCAGCTCCTCCAGCACGGCGGGCAGCGCGTCCGCGCCGTCGGTGCGGGTGAACGTCTGGCCGGAGAGCAGCTCGGCCGCGCGCAGGTGACGGTCCTGGTCGGCCGGATAGGTCCAGCGGAACACCGCGGCCGCGGTCGCGGACACCGCCTGCCCGTGCGGCACCATCGGCATCGGCGGGTAGCCCGGCGCCTGGTAGTCGCGGACCGCGCCCGCGATCGGGTAGGCGTTGGCGTGCGGCAGGTGCGTGCCCGCGTTGCCGAACCCGGTTCCGGCGTAGGTCGAGGCGAGCGCCATGTGGTACCGCGCGTGCAGGTCGTCGCCGTTGAGCACGGCGGCGCGAAGATGCTCACCGGTCAGCCGCAGCGCCATCTCGCACCACACGTCGCTGATCGGGTTCGAACCGCAGAACGCCGGGCGCTTCGCGGGCTCGGCGGGCGCCGGTTTCGCGTCGAAGCGCACCGCGGTGTAGCTCTCCAGCGCGTGCGACAGCACGTCCATGCCGCTGGCGGCGGTGACCTCGGCCGGCATGGACACCGTCGTCAGCGGATCGACGACGGCCATCGCCGGGCGCAACCGGGGATGGCTGATGCCCGCCTTGAGGTGCAGCGTCAGCAGATCGACGACGCAGATGGTGGTCGACTCCGAGCCGGTTCCCGCGGTGGTGGGCACCGCGATGAGCGGCTTGAGCGGCCCCTCGGGAACCCGGCCGCCGCCGATCGGTGGCGTGACGTAGTCCAGCAGCTCGCCGGGATGGGTCGTGAGCAGGTTGACCGCCTTCGCGGTGTCGATCGCCGACCCGCCGCCGACCGCGATGAAACAGTCCCAATCGGACTCCCGTGCCACGGACACGGCATCGGCGATGCTGACGTCGGTCGGCTCGACGGCGACGCCGTCGAAGATCTCGCACTTGATGTCGCGGCCGAGCACTCGATCGCGGACCCGGTCGGGCAGGCCGCTCTGCCGCACGCCGGGGTCGCTGATGACCAGGCACCGTTCGGCGCCCAGCGCGGCGACGTCGGCACCGATCTCGTCGAGCGCACCGATGCCGAACTTCAGCGGCGGCGCGGCCCAGGTGAAGACCGTCTCGTTGGAGTGGGGACCAAGAACCATGTGATGTAGCTCCCATCTTGAATTTAAGATGTGGAATGGTGTACCACTATGTATTGGCTTTGGCTAGCCCTGCGACTGAATTGAGGCCACATGCCCGGGATCGCATCGACACTGGCCGGCGAGCTACGCGAGGCGGTGCGCGGCGACGTCCGGTTCGACGCCGGGACCCGCGCGGTCTACTCGACCGACGCCTCGAACTACCGGGCGGTGCCGATCGGCGTCGTCATCCCGCGCTCGACCGACGACGTCCTCGCCGCGCTCGACGTCTGCCGGCGTCACGACGTCCCGGTGCTACCGCGCGGCGCCGCGACCAGCATCGCGGGCCAGACCTGCAACGTCGCCGTGGTGATCGACTTCGCCCGTCACCTCGACGGCGTGCTCGACATCGACCCGGAACGCGCGACCGCCCACGTGCGGCCCGGCGTCGTGCTCGACTCGCTGCAGGCCGCCGCCGGGCCACACGGGCTGGCGTTCGGGCCGGACCCGTCGACGCACAGCCGCTGCACCCTCGGCGGCATGATCGGCAACAACGCCTGCGGCTCGCACTCGGTGGCCTGGGGCAAGACCGTCGACAACGTCGAGTCGCTCGACGTCGTGCTCTACGACGGCACCCGGCTGACCGCGGCCGCCACCGACGACGACCAGCTCGCGCGGCTGTGCGCCCGCGACGACCGGATCGGCAGGCTGTACCGCGAGCTGCGCGAGCTGCGCGACGGCAACGCCGAGCTGATCCGCCGGTCCTTTCCCCGGCTCGATCGCCGCGTCTCCGGCTACAACCTCGACCAGCTGCTGCCGGAGAACGGCTTCCAGCTGGCACGAGCGCTGGCCGGCACCGAAGGCACCTGCGCCACCATCCTCGGCGCCACCGTCCGGCTCGTGCGCCCGCCCCGGGAACGGGCGCTGGCCGTGCTCGGCTTCGCCGACCACTACGCGGCGGCCGACAACGTCGTCGACGTGCTCGGCCTCGAGCCGCTCACCGTGGAAGGCATCGACGCCGGGCTCGTCGCCGCCTTCCGGACCAAGAACCCCCGCAGCCGCGCCGCAGAGCTGCTGCCGCCCGGCCAGGGCTGGCTGCTGGTCGAGACCGGCGGCGACACCCCGGCGGAGGCGACCGCCCGCGCCCGCGAGATCACCCGGCACGGCGCCACCGGCGTGGTGCTGACCTCGCCGGAGGAACGCCGGGCACTCTGGCGGGTGCGGGAGGAGGGCGCGGGCACCGCGACCCGGCTCGCCGACGGCACCGAAGCCTGGTCCGGCTGGGAGGACGCCGCCGTGCCGCCACAGCACCTCGGCGCCTACCTGCGCGAGTTCGACCGGCTCATGTGCGAGCACCACCGGCGCGGCGTGGTGTACGGCCATTTCGGCGACGGCTGCCTGCACGTCCGCATCGACTTCGACCTGCACAGCGCCCAGGGCGTCGCCGGGTACCGGCGGTTCCTCGAAGACGCCGCCGACCTGGTCGTCGCCCACGGCGGGTCGCTCTCCGGCGAGCACGGCGACGGCCAGGCCCGCGCCGAGCTGCTGCCGAGGATGTTCCCGCCCGAGATCATCGACGCGTTCGGCCGGTTCAAGGTGGCGTTCGACCCGGACGACCGGATGAACCCCGGCAAGATCGTGCGCCCGGGGCGCCTCGACGACGATCTCCGCCTTCGCATCGCCCCAGCCACCATCCCCACCAGGGCTCGGCTCGCTCTCGAAGCCGACAACGGCGACCTCGCCGCGGCCAGCAGACGGTGCGCCGGTGTCGGCAAGTGCCTCAACGTCTCCGGCGGCGTGATGTGCCCGAGCTACCGCGCCACCCGCGAGGAGCGGCACTCGACCCGCGGCCGCGCCCGGCTGCTGTTCGAGCTGCTGCACGGCGACGTCATCAGCGACGGCTGGCGCTCGACCGAGGTGCGCGACGCGCTGGACCTGTGCCTGTCCTGTAAGGGCTGCAAGAGCGACTGCCCGGTCAACGTCGACATGGCGAGCTACAAGGCGGAGTTCCTCAGCCGCCACTACCAGCACCGGATCCGGCCCGCCAGCCACTACTCCATGGGATACCTGCCGCTCTGGCTGGCGCTCGGCGCGGCGATGCCCAGGCTGGTCAACCGGGTCACCGGCGGCCCGGCCGGCACACTGCTCAAACGGCTCGGCGGCATCGCGGCGGAGCGCCGCATTCCCGCGCTCGCGCCGCGTAGCTTCCAGGCGTCCCGGCCGGGGCGAACGGACACCGCAGACGTGCTGCTGTGGCCGGACACCTTCACCAATCACTTCGATCCCGGTATCGGGCACGACGCCGTCGCCGTGCTGGAGGCGCTCGGCCTCGCCGTCGCCGTGCCGAGGCAACGGGTCTGTTGTGGACTGACGTGGCTGTCCACCGGACAGCTCGGTGTCGCGCGGCGGGTGCTGCGACGCACGCTCCGGGTGCTGGCACCCGCCCTGGACCGGGGCATGCCGATCGTGGGCCTCGAGCCGAGCTGCACCGCGTTCCTGCGCTCCGACGCCGTCGAACTGTTGCCGGAGGCGCGACCGCTGGCGGACTCCGTACGCACCTTCGCCGAGGTGCTCGACGAGCATCGCGACCGCTGGACGGTGCGCCACCCGGGCCAGCGCGCGATGGTGCAGGTGCACTGCCACCAGCACGCCGACCTCGGCTTCGACGCCGACCGCCGGGTGCTCGACGGACTCGGTGTGACGGCGCAGGTGCTCGACAGCGGCTGCTGCGGCCTGGCGGGGAACTTCGGCTTCGAACGCGGGCATTACGAGGTGTCGATGGCGTGTGCCGAGCAGGCCCTGCTGCCCGCGATCAGGGCGGACGGCGACGCGGCCGTGCTCGCCGACGGGTTCAGCTGCCGCACCCAGGTGCGCGAGGCGACCGGCCGCGAGCCGGTGCACCTCGCGACGCTGGCGGCGAGAGCACTCGGCGTGTCAGCGGCGGCTCAGTGACCGCCGCACGGTGTGATCCGGCGGCACCACGTGGGCGACCTGCTTGGCCAGCTCGATCATGCGCGGGCCGAGCTGGTGGATCCGCTCGACCGGCATGCGCACGGTCGGCACCTGGATCACCACCGCCGCGTGGGCCTGGCCGTCGATGTCGACCACTGGCGCGCCGACACAGCGCACCCCGGCGACGTTCTCCTCGTCGTCGATGCTGTAGCCGCGCGCGCGGATCTCGTCGAGGTCGCGCAGCAGGTCAGCCGGTGTGCCCAGTGTGTTCGGCGTGAGGGCGTCGAGCCGATCCGGCAGCCTGCTCAGGTACTCGTCGGCATCGGAGAAGCTGAGCATCGCCTTGCCGGACGCGGTGGAGTACAACGGGAAACGCGCGCCGGGATACTGCTCGAACCGCAGCGGCAGCGTCGACTGCACCCGCATCAGCACCACGGACTCGTCGCCTTCCCTGACCACCAGGTTGACCGACTCGGCCGTCTCCTCGTGCAGCCGCTCGAGCAGCGGCAAGGCCCGGTCGACCCCCAGCGCCCGCTGCGCCGCCTGCCCGACCAAGATCGCCCTGCTGCCCAGGTAGTAGCCGTCCGTCGCGGGGTTCTGCGCCACGTATCCCTCGAGCATGAGGGCACGCACGATGCGATGCGCCGTCCCCGGCTTGAGGTCGAGCTCCTGGGCGATGTGGAGGATGCCGAGGTCGCCGTCGGCCTCGGTCAGCAGCCGGAGCACGGCGAGGGCACGGCCGATGGCCTGCGTGCCCGCGGGCGCCGTCGCGGACCTGTCCGTCACCACACCACCTCCTCGGCGCGAGGCTACAACGCTACCGGGCCTGGTGGCTTGCTGCCGGTGATCATGACGTTGTAGAACACCGAGCGCGGCAGCACCTTGGCCAGCACCCGCTTGTCCACTGCGGACAGTCGCAGCCACGCCTTGTAGGCGAACAGCCGCCAGGCCGGCGTCAGCTTCTCGTCCGGCACGGCGGCCTCGACGGTGCGCACCGGCCAGCCGAACAGCGCGGCGGCGAACTCCTCGGTCACCGCCCGCACGTCGATCGCACCGGCACCGAGCGCCGTCCGCTCCAGCGCGGCGGGGTCGAAGGTGTGCAGGTCGACGACGGCCTCCAGCGCCGCCGCCCGGGAGGACTCGTCCAGCTCGGCCTGCGGCCGCCGCCACCCCCGCAGCGCGGGCAACCTGGTCAGGTTCGTCGTCGCCCACCAGGTCAGCTGGCCGAGTCTGCGGGCGTAGCCGTCGCCGATGCGGGTCGGCTCGCCGCAGAACACGAACCGCCCGCCCGGCTTGAGCACCCGCAGCACCTCCCGGAACGCCGCTCGCACGTCCGGGATGTGGTGCAGCACGGCGTGCCCGACGACGAGGTCGAAGCTGTCGTCGTCGTAGGGCAGCCGCTCCGCGTCGGCGACCCTGCCGTCGACGTCGAGCCCGAGGTGCTCGGCGTTGCGTAGCGCCGCCCGCACCATGCCCGGCGACAGATCGGTGACCGAGCCCTTCTTGATCACGCCGCCCTGCATCAGGTTGAGCAGGAAGAAGCCGGTGCCGCTGCCCAGCTCCATCGCGGTCTCGTACGGCGTGTCCTCGACGCCGGCCACCGCGCGGAAGACGTCGACCGCGTACGAGATGCAGCGCTCGTCGTAGGAGATCGACCACTTCTCGTCGTACGTGCCCGCCTCCCAGTCGTGGTAGAGCACGTTCGCGAGCTTCGGGTCGTCGTAGGCCGCCCGCACCTCGGCCTCGCTGGGGTGCGGATGCGGTGCGGGCTCGATCGCTTCGGTCACGGCAGGCTCATTTCCCGGAGAAGTTCGCCTTGCCCGGCCCGTTCTCGATGAACGACCGCATGCCCTCGGTGCGGTCCTCGGTGGCGAACAGCCCGGCGAACAGGTGGCTTTCCAGCTTGAGGCCGCTGCCGAGGTCGTTGTCGAGACCGCCGTCGATGGCGGCCTTCGCCGCGGCGAGCGCCCGGCTCGCCGCGCCGACGAACTGCTCGGCCCAGGCGCGCGCGGCGCGGTAGACGTCGTCGGGCGCGACGACCTCGTCGGCGATGCCGAGCGAGAGCGCCTCGTCCGGCTTGACGAACCGGCCGGTGTAGATGAGGTCCTTGGCCTTGCTGGGGCCGATGAGCCGGGCGAGCCGCTGCGTGCCACCGGCGCCGGGGATGATGCCGAGCAGGATCTCCGGCTGGCCGACCTTGACGTTGTCCCCGATGACGCGACGGTCGGCGGCGAGCGCCAGCTCGAGCCCGCCGCCGAGCGCGTAGCCAGTGATCGCGGCGACGGTCGGCTTCGGGATGTCGGCGATGGCGGACAGCGATGAGCTGAGGCCCGGCGCGCGGGCGGCCATGTCGGCATACGACATCGCCGCGAACTCCTTGACGTCCGCGCCACCGGCGAAGGTCTTCTCGCCGCCGTAGACGATGACCGCGGCGACGTCGTCGCGCTCGGTCGCCTCGTGGGCGGCCGCGCGGATCTCCTCCTGCATCTGCCGGTTCAGCGCGTTCACCGGCGGCCGGTCCAGCCGGATCGTGCCGATGCCCGCCTCGACCTCAAGACGTACGAACTCTGCCACGCGCTTCCTCCTCGTCTCCGCGGCCACGGGCCGCGTTGCCCGAATGCTACTCGCGAGTATCTTTGGCGTCGCGACGCCCTGCGCCAACCTACCCTGCCGCGTCAGCGGCGGCGGGCGAAGAACCGATCGCCCGAGCGTTCCAGCACCAGCCCCTGGCCGAACGTCTCCGACAGGCTCTCGCTGCTGAGGACGTCCTCGATGAGGCCGCTCGCGACCTCGGCGCCGTCGCGCAGCAGCAGCACGTGGGTGAACCCGGGCGGGATCTCCTCGACGTGGTGGGTGACCAGCACCGTCGCGGGCGCCTCCGGGTCCATCGCCAGCATGGACAGCCGCGCCACCAGGTCCTCCCGGCCGCCGAGGTCGAGCCCGGCAGCCGGCTCGTCGAGCAGCAGCATCTCCGGGTCGGTCATCAGCGCGCGGGCGATCAGCGCGCGCTTGCGCTCCCCCTCGGACAGCGTGCCGAACTTCCGGTCGGCCAGCGACGCGACACCGAGCGCGCCGAGCAGCTCGTCCGCCCGGTCGGTGTCGATCTGGTCGTAGTGCTCACACCACCGGCCCATCACCGCGTACCCGGCGCTGAGCACGATGTCCCGCGCGGTCTCCTCCGGCGGCACGCGGTTCGCCAGCGCGGCGGAGGTGAACCCGATCCGGGGCCGCAGCTCGAAGACGTCGGTCCTGCCGAGCTGCTCGCCGAGCAGGTGCACCGTGCCGGTGGTGGGGTGCATCTCGGCAGCGGCGATGCGCAGCAGCGTGGTCTTGCCCGCCCCGTTCGCGCCGAGCACGACCCACCGCTCGTCGAGCTCGACCGACCAGGTCAGCTTGCTCAGCAGGTTGCTGTCGCCACGGCGCACGCCGACGTCGGACATGTGCACGACGAGGTCGTCGAGAACGAGCGGCGGGGAGTCGGCTTCCGGTGTCGATCGATCGGGGGTCACCGCGCCATTCTGGCCGAGCCCGCCACCGGCCTCGCGCTCGGTCTCCGCTTGCTCCGCACCGAGCGGCTTGCGCCATTGCTCGAGCATCTGCATCGCTGAGCGCGCCCACCCCATCGGCCGTCATCACCTCGCCGTCATCGCACCGGCAGCGCATCGAGAATTGACAAACACAGTACCGGCATTCGTTGCCGCTACTGCAAGACCATCTTGCCCAGCTCGGCGGGGCTGGCGAGCAGGTCGTGGCGCGGCAACACCCGGACGGTGTAACCGAGCGCGCCCGCATGGGGCAACGGCATCTCGGCGACGAACCCGCCATCGCGCTCCGGCTGCATCGACGTCGTCACCACGTCGTGCAGGTCGTCGGTGTCGCCGAGCTTGCCGAGCACCGCCTGCACGTCGACCTCGTCCGGGGAGAGCCCCGCCAGCTCGACGCGCGCGGTGACCCGCACCAGGGCGCCGACGACCAGCTCACCCTTGCCGTCGGTGTCGACGACGGTCAGCGCCGAGTCGCTCACCCGGACCCGTTCCCACGCCCCGTCGAGCCGCGCCCGGTACCCGGCCAGCTCCCGCGCGCCCCGGTGGCCGTCCGCGCTGGTCGCCGCGACCGACGCCGCCGCGGGCAGGTAGTAGTGCTCGACGTACTCGCGCAGCATCCGGGACGTCTGCACGCTCGGGCCGAGGGTGGCGAGGGTGTGCCAGACCATCGACAGCCAGCCCTTCGGCACGCCGTCGCCGTCCCGGTCGTAGAACAGCGGCGCGACCTGCTGCGTCATCAGCTCGTACAGCGCGGCCGCTTCGAGGTCGTCGCGGCGCAGCGGGTCGTTGATGCCGTCGGCGGTCGGGATCGCCCAGCCGTTGCTGCCGTCGTAGTACTCGTCCCACCAGCCGTCCCGGATGGACAGGTTCAGCCCGCCGTTGAGCGCCGACTTCATGCCGGAGGTGCCACACGCCTCCAGCGGCCGGGTCGGGTTGTTGAGCCACACGTCGCAGCCCCAGTACAGGTAGCGCGCCAGCGACATGTCGTAGTCGGGCAGAAACACGATCCGGTGCCGCACCTCCTGCTCGTCGGCGAACCGCACGATCTGCTGGATCAACGCCTTGCCGCCCTCGTCGGCGGGATGCGACTTGCCCGCGACGACGAGCTGGATCGGCCTGCGCTCGTCGAGCAGAATGCGCCGCAGCCGCTCCGGATCGCGCAGCATCAGCGTGAGCCGCTTGTAGGTGGGCACCCGGCGGGCGAAGCCGACCGTGAGCACGCCGGGGTCGAAGACCCGGTCCGTCCAGCCGAGCTCGAGCGCCGACGCCCCGCGTTGCAGCCAGGAGTCCCGCACCCTGCGCCGCACCTCGGTGATCAGCCGCTGCCGCAGCTCGCAGCGCAGCCGCCACAGGTCGGCGTCGGTGACGCCGTCGTCGGCGAGCAGCTCGGTCATCTCGCGGGCGGTCCAGGTCGGCCCGTGCACGCCGTTGGTGACCGAGCGCAGCGGGATCTCGGCCTCGGCGAAGCCGGGCCACAGCCGGGCGAACATCCGCCGCGACACCGCGCCGTGCAGCCGGGAGACGCCGTTGGCCCGCTGCGCCAACCGCAGCCCCATGTGCGCCATGTTGAACAGGCCGGGGTTGTCCTCCACGCCCAGCTCGAGCACTCGCTCGACGTCGATGCCGGGCACCAGCCTGCCCTCGGCGAAGTAGCGACGCAGCTTCTCGACCGGGAACCGGTCGATCCCGGCGGGCACCGGCGTGTGGGTGGTGAACACGGTGCCCGCCCGCACCGCGGAGACCGCCTCGTCGAACGACAGCCCGGCGCCGGTGACCAGCTCCCGCGCCCGCTCGACGCCGAGGAATCCGGCGTGGCCCTCGTTGGTGTGGAACACCTCGGGGCTCGGCTGGCCGGACAGCTCGCAGAAGCGGCGCACCGCGCGCACCCCGCCGATCCCGGCGAGCAGCTCCTGCCGGATGCGGTGGTCGGTGTCGCCGCCGTAGAGCCGGTCGGTGACGGTGCGGAGGTCGTCGTCGTTGGCCTCGACGTCGGTGTCGAGCAGCAGCAGCGGCGCCCGGCCGACGGTGGCCTGCCAGACCTGCGCGAGCAGGTCCCGACCGCCGGGCATGGCGACGTCGATCAGCACCGGGTCGCCGTGCTCGTCCTCCATGCGGGTCAGCGGAAGTCCGCTCGGGTCGATCACCGGGTAGTGCTCGACCTGCCAGCCGTCGATCGACAGCGACTGCCGGAAGTACCCGGAGCGGTAGAGCAGGCCGACGCCGATCACCGGGACGCCGAGGTCGGAGGCCGACTTGAGGTGGTCGGCGGCGAGCACGCCGAGCCCGCCGGAGTAGTTCGGCAGCGCCTCGGTGACGCCGAACTCCATGGAGAAGTACGCGATGCCCGCGGGCAGCAGCGTGTCGTCGTCGTTCTCCTCGGCGAGCCGCTGGTACCAGCGCGGCTCGGTCAGGTAGCGGTGCAGGTCCTCGGTGGCCGCCCTGGTCCGCGCGATGAAGTCCTCGTCGGTCGCCAGCTCGTCGAGCCGGGCGGGCGTGACCCCGGTCAGGATCCGCAGCGGGTCGCCGCCGACCTCGGCGGCGAGGTCCGGGTCCATGGTCTCGAACAGCTCTCTGGTCTCCGGATGCCACGTCCACCGCAGGTTCGTCGCCAGCTCGGCAAGACCGGCCAGCGGCTGGGGAACACGGGCGCGCACGGTGAACCGTCGAACTGCCTTCATGTCAGGAGACTAACGGCCCGCAGCCGCCCATGGTCACGATCGGGTGGGCGCCGGTGTCGCTCGGTAGGGTTCCGGCATGTCTCCGGCCCGTGGCAGCGTGATGATCTCGGCGGCGGTGCTCGCGCTCGGCGTGCTCGGCGGCTGCCAGCAGACCACTGCGGGCCGGCCGACGCCGGTCGACGTCACCACGGTCGGCGGTTTCGAGATCACTCACTTCGACAGCGGCCTCGTGCCCGGCGCGCCCGCCCCCGGCGTCGCCGTCGACAACGCCACCGCCGGGCTGCCCGACCGGCTGGCGACGGCCACCATCGCCGACCTCACCGAGTACTGGGGCGAGACGCTGCCCGCCGAGTTCGGCGTCGACTTCGAGCCCGTCCGGCGGCTGATCTCCTACGACTCCCGCACCGGCAGCGTCCACACCGCCTGCGGCACGCTGAACCAGGCGAACGCGTTCTACTGCGAGCGGGCCGACACGGTGGCCTGGGACCGGGGCGCGCTGCTGCCCGGCATGATCGACGAGTACGGGCCGGTGTCGGCGGTGACGGTGCTCGCCCACGAGTACGGCCACGCGGTGCAGCACCGGCTCGGCGCGGCGGCGAGCATCGACGAGACCACGCCGTCGATCGTGCGTGAGCTGCAGGCGGACTGCTTCGCCGGGAACTACTTCCGCTGGGTCGTCGCGGGCAACAGCGATTACCTGCGAGTCTCGACGGCCGAGGGGCTCAACGCCGCGCTCAGCTCGCTGTACTTCGTGCGGGACGCGCCGGGCGTGCTGAGTGCGGAGCAGGGCGCGCACGGCACCTCGTTCGACCGCACCTATGCGATCCAGGACGGCTTCGAGCGCGGCCCTGCCGCCTGCGCGGGCTACGACGAGGCGCTGATCGACGGGCGGACGACGCAGCAGGAGTTCAGCGAGCAGGACACCGGCCGGGGCGACCTGCCGGTCACGCCGGAGAACGTGCGGCTGGTCGCGGAAAGCCTCCGGGCGGCGTTCGGCGGCGCGAGGGTCGGCACCTCGGGCGGCTGCGGCCGCGCCGGGCGGGCGGCGGTCTACTGTCCCGGCGAGCGCGCCGTCGCGCTCGACCTGGCGGAGCTGCGCCGGATCGCGGGACCACGGGGCGACTTCGCGGCGTGGGCGGCGATCGCGTCGCGGTACGCGCTGTCGGTGCAGCAGACGCGGGGGCTGCCGCTCGACGGCCCGCTGACCGGACTGCGCACCGCGTGCCTGGTCGGCTCGTGGGCCGGTGCGGCGAACCGGCCGCGCCCGGCCGGCACGGTCATCCGGCTCTCGCCGGGCGACGTCGACGAGGCCGTACTCGACATGCTGCGGCCGGACGGCCTGATCGCGGCCGACGTCGACGGCACGCCGGTGCCGAGCGGGTTCCTGCGCATCGAGGCGTTCCGCGTCGGCTACACCGACGGCCCCGACGGCTGCCGCGAGTACGGCTGACGCGTCAGAACAGCGCGCTCGCCAGGTCCCGGCGCGCCTTCATCACCCGCTCGTCCGCAGGGTCGAACAGCTCGAAGAGCTCGACCAGGTGGTTGCGGAGCTGGTCCTTGTCGTCGCCGGCGTTGACCCTGATGGCGGCGATGAGCCGGGCGAACGCCTGCTCCGGCTGCTGCCGCGCTACCTCGACGTCGGCGGCGGACATCGCGGCCGTCGCGTCGGCGGGGTCGGCGTCCGAGGTCGCGATGACGGCGGGGTCGAGCGAGTCGGTGCGGGCGGCGAAACGCACCTGGTTCATCGCCGCCTTGGCCTCCTCGTTGGCGGGCTCCTCGTCGAGGATGCGCTGGTAGGCGGCCTCGGCCTCGGCGAAGTCGCCCCGCTCGAAGGCGGCCTCGGCCTCGGTGAACCGGGGATCCTCCGGCTCCTCGACCGGCGCCTCCTCCTGCTCGCCCTGTTCGGCGGCCTGGATGCCGGGCAGCTTGTCCCGCAACGCGTCGAGCAGCGAGTCGAGCCACTTGCGAATCTCGGGTTCGGGCAGGGCGCCGGAGAACGCGTCGACCGGCTGCCCGCCGGCGATCGCGACCACGGTCGGGATCGACTGCGCGCCGAACAGCTGCGCGATGCGCGGGTTCGCGTCGACGTCGACCTTGGCGAGCACCCACGCGCCGTTGGACTCCTGAGCCAGCTTGTCGAGCAGCGGGCCGAGCTGCTTGCACGGCCCGCACCACTCCGCCCACAGGTCGACCACGACGAGCTGCTGCATGGAGCGCTCGACGACGTCGGTCTGGAAGCTCTGTTCGGTGACGTCGATGACGGCACCCGCGCTTGGCGGCCCCGCTGCCTGTCCGCCGCCCGACTGCTGCTGCGACGCGGCCTCGGCACGCTGCTTGAGACCGGACAGGTCGACCGCCCCCGCGAGCGAGCCGGAGATCGCGGGTGAGGATTCTGCTGATTGCGCACCTGACCTCGGTGCGGGTCCGCGTGGTTGTGTCACGTCCCCCATCCTGGCACGAAACGCCGGTGCGCTCACCACGGCCCGGGAGGCGTCGCCGTTCGGTGCGGTCGCCGACGTTGATAGCTTCGCGGCATGAACAATCCGTTGCCGTTCGACCCCATCGCCCGCGCCGCGGACCTCTGGGAGGAACGCATCGGACCTGCCACGACGATGGCCGCGGCCACCGGCGTGATGCGGGTGCAGCAGATCATCCAGTCCGCCGTCGACGGTGCGCTCAAGCCGCACAAGCTGACGTTCGCCCGGTTCGAGGCACTGGTGTTGCTTACTTTCGCCCGGCGCGGCAGCCTGCCGATGCGGGTGATGGGCGAACGGCTGCAACTGCACCCGACCAGCGTCACCAACATCGTCGACCGGCTCGAGGCGGACAGCCTCGTCACCCGGCTGCCGCACCCTACCGACCGGCGCACCACGCTGGTGGAAATCACCCCCGCCGGGCGGCAGCGGTGCGAGGAGGCCACCAAGGCCGTCACCCACATCGACTTCGGCCTGACCGGGCTGACCCAGCGGCAGACCGGTCAGCTCATCGAGCTGCTGACCAGGGTGCGGAAGGCGACCGGCGACTTCGAGTGATCAGGCGGTGGCCTGCTCGCGCCCGTCGGGCAGGTACAGCGCGACACCGGCGCGGCGGTCGATCTCGGGGCCGTCGAACTTGCCCCGGCGCAGCGCCCACGACTCGAACAGCCAGGTGCACAGTGGCGGCACGCTCGCGGCGAGTGCGAGCAGCAGGGTCTTGCCGTTCCAGCCGAACACCCGGAACAGCGCCAGCGTCGTCACGACGTAGGTGAGGAACAGGATGCCGTGCACCATGCCGAACACGGGGACGCCGCCCTCACCGAAGCCGACGACGTACTTGACGAACATGCCCGCGAGCAGCGCCATCCACGACAGCGCCTCGGCGACGGCGACCACCCGGAACACCGTTGCGGCCTTGCCAACCACACTTCCTCCAGACACACACGAGCGGTTCTCGCTACTGAGGTGAGATGGGCTCAGCGCTGAACCCGCGAAGACGCGGCCCGACTGGCCGCTACGGTGTTCATTCTGAAGCGTGATGGCAGTCACCAGCACACTAGGGCGTATGAAGGCCGAACTCTTGCCACCCAACCAGCCGCGGCACTTCTACCGGGGCGGCGCCGCGATCGCCGCGTTCCGGGGTATCCCCGCGCCGGACGACTACTTGCCGGAGGACTGGGTGGCGTCGACGACGAGCCGGTTCGGCACCACCGGCACCGGGCTGAGCGTGCTCGCCGACGGCACGCCGCTGGCGGACGCCGTGCGTGCCGATCCGGCGGGCTGGCTCGGCGATGAGCACGTCGCGCGTTTCGGCAGCAGCACCGCGTTGCTGGTCAAGCTGCTCGACGCCGGTCAGCGGCTGCCGGTGCACTGCCACCCGTCCGATGCCTTCGCCCGGGCGCATCTCGGCGCCGGGTGCGGCAAGACCGAGGCGTGGCTCGTGCTGGCGACCACCGGCGCCAACCCGACCGTGCGGGCGGGGTTTCGCGCCGACACCGACGAGGCGACGGTGCGGCGCTGGGTGGTGGAGCAGGACGGCGCGGCGCTGCTCGGCGCGCTCAACGAGATCCCGGTGCGGGCCGGCGACGCCGTCGTGATCCCCGCCGGGCTGCCGCACGCCATCGGCGAGGGAGTGTTCGTGCTCGAACTGCAGCAGCCGAGCGACCTGTCGCTGACGCTGGAGTGGCGCGGCTTCCTCGACACCGCCGAGCAGGCGCACCTCGGCATCGGTTTCGAGCGGGCGCTGGCCGCGCTGGACCGCTCCGGCTGGGACGACGACCGGCTCGCGACGCTGATCACCAACCACGACTCGGGTTCGCTGCTCGCTCCCGCCGCGGACGGTTTCTTCCGCGCCCACCGGCTCACCGGCGCGGCGACGGTCGCGCCCGGCTTCGCGGTGCTGGTCGTGCTCGGCGGAGACGGCGCGCTGCGCACCGCCGACGGCGACACGCTGCGGCTGGCGCGCGGCGCAACCGTCGTCGTCCCGCACGCGGCGGGACCGGCGCACCTGGACGGCGACGTCGACGTGCTGGTATGCCGCCCGCCTAATCCGGGGAATCCATAGTCGCGGTCTCGGCGCTGCCCGGTTACGTTGACTGCCATGCCGCCGTCAGCACCCCGCGCCGTGACCCGTCGCGCGGCGCTGCGCGGAGCGGCGGCGGCCGGGGTGGTCACGCTGTCCGGCTGCGGGCCGAAGGGAGCGGCGACCACCTTCGAGACGGCGCGGGAGACCGGCGCCATCAAGGTCGGCTTCGCCAACGAGGCGCCGTACGGGTTCATCGACAAGACCGGCAGGCTGACCGGCGAGGCGCCGGAGGTGGCACGGGCGGTACTGCGGCCGTACGGCATTGTCAGGCTGGAAGGGGTACTGGCCGACTTCCGCCAGCTCATCTCCGGTCTCCAGGCGGAGCAGTACGCGTTCGTCGCCGCCGGGATGTTCATGAACCCCGAGCGCTGCGCCGATGCGGATTTCTCCATCCCGGACTACCGGGTCGAGTCGGCGTTCCTGGTGCCGGTGGGCAATCCGGCCGGCATCACGCGGTTCACCGACATCAGGGGCACGGACGTCCTGATCGCGGTGCTCACCGGCGGGGTCGAGCTCGGCTATGCGGTCGAGGCCGGGGTGCCGGAGGAGCAGATCGTCACGCTCGGCGACCAGGACAGCCTGTTCCGCGCCGTGCGGGCGGGCCGGGTCTACGGGGCCGCGATGCCGGACATCACGGTGGCGTACCTGCTGGCGCAGCACCCCGGCTCCGGCCTGGAGAAGACGGCGTCGTTCCGGCGCGGCGGCACGGCGGACGTCGGCGGGTTCACCTTTCCCGAGGGCGCGTCCGGCTTCATCTCGGCGTTCAACACCGGACTGCGCAGGCTCAAGCGGTCCGGCGAGTGGCTGCGGATCGTGCAGCCGTTCGGGTTCAGCCAGCGCAACGCGCCGCCACCGGGCATGACCACCGAGCAGTTCTGCGGTGACGCGTGACCGAGATCGCGACCGATACCGACGACGTCGCCGACGAGGTGGCGCGGCGGCTCGCGTCCGGCATGCGGCGGCGGGACCTGCTGCGCAGCACGCCGGGTCAGTGGGGTGTGCTGCTGCTGGTGCTCGTCGTCGCGGCGCTGGTCGTCGGGCTGGTCACCGCGCTGAGCGTGCACTCCCGGCAGCGGACGCTCGGTGAGCTGGCGACGACGATGGGTCCGCTGCGCACCGCCGCCGCCGAGTTCCACCGCGCACTGTCCACTGCGGACATGGCGGCCGCGGTGGCGTTCGTCGCCCGCGACCAGGACAGGGCGATCGACCGGGTCACCTACGAGACCGAGTACGAGACGGCTATCGGTGAGGCGCAGTCGGCGCTCGCCGCGCTGGTCGCCGCCCGCGACGGGAATACCGATCCGCAACAGCGCAACCTACTGCGCACCCTGCCCGGCAGGCTGTCCGAGTACACGGTGCTGATGGAGACGGCGCGGGCCTACAACCGGGAGCGCGAACCGGTCGCGTCGACGTACCAGCTGCTCGCGGCCGACGCGGTGCGCGCGCATCTGCTGCCCGCGGCGCGGGAGCTGCAGGAGGCCGCGCGGGCGCGGATGGCCGACGCCCAGCGGGCGGCGATGTCGTTCCCGGCGCTCGAGCTGGTACTGATCGGGCTGCTGCTCGCCGGACTGGTCGCGGCGCAGGTGTGGCTACGGCGGAGGACCAACCGGATGTTCAACGTCGGTCTGCTGGTCGCGACGGCCGCCGCCGTCGCGATGCTGGCGTGGACGACGATCGGCGCAATCGTTTCCGGCTCGTACGCGGAGACCTCGGCCGAGCAGGGCACCGAGGTCGGCGACGCGCTCACCGACGCCCGCGTCACCGCGCTGGCCGCACGGAGCAACGAGGGGCTGCTCCTCGTCGCCGCGAGGGACGGGCACGACACCGGCCCGTACCGGCTCCGGTTCGCGGAGCTGCGGCAGCGGCTGGTCGGGCGTGGCGCGGGCACGGGTGTCCTCCAGCCCGGCTTTGCGGATGCTGACTACGGTGGCGAACTGGCGGTGGCGAGGGTGGCCACCGACGACGAGGAAACCCGCGATCAGGTCGACGCTGCGGCTGGAGCCGCCGACGTCTGGCTCGCCCAGCACGACACGCTGCTGAGCACGGCAGGCATCGCCCAGGCCGGTGCCGCCGAGACTCTGCTCGGCTCGCCGGGCGCGGAGTCCTTCACCACCGTCGACGACTCGCTCAGCTCCGCCATGGACGACGCCCGGCAGGTCTTCAACGACGCGGTCGAGGACGCCCGCACCGCCCTCACCGGGATGACCTTCGGCGTGGTGCTTCTCAGCGCGTTGACCGCCCTCGCCGCAGGCGCCGGTGTCTGGCAGCGCCTCCGCGAGTACCGCTGACGTTCAGGCCGCCTCGCGCAGAAGTGTCTCGCTCGCATGCACGAGGTGTCTGGCCTGCCGAAGCGCCGCAACGGCACGCTGAGGCGTGACGAATGTCAGGCCGTACTGCGCACCGTCCTTGATGTCCAGCAACCGGCCCAGATGACGTCCTAGTCTTGCGCCCGGCGGCTGCCGGACTCTCGACAGCAAGTCGGCCGCCGTCCGGTGGTCCTGGCCACGCGGACGCTCATCAAGCACGGCGCAACAGATCGCATCGGACGCGGCGATTCCGGCCAGTACCGCCAGCGCGGCGGCGACGTTCGGCGTCGCCAGTTCGTCATCGATATCGGCCACCAGCTCGCCCGTGTCCAGGAACGCGCGAGCTTGTCGCGCGCGGATACGCGCATCCGCGCGGTTGCACGCCTCGGTATGTCCGGTGGGTCGCGGACTCACCGACGCGTCCGCAGCGATGAAACCAGGTCGCGAAAGTCCTCCCCCGCGACGGTGACGGAGTCATCGCGCCAACCAGCGACGATCGGCTCCCGCACTCGCACGTGCTCCGCCAGTTGTTCCGCCGACAGCTCGTAAACCTGGCATCGGTTGCCGGTCCATGCCTCGACCCGGTTCCGCAATCGATCCACCTGCCTCTCCCATTCCTCGATGTTGTCGGCCTCGTCGCGATGGACGATCACGACATCGATGTCGCTGCTGGTGTCTCCGTCTCCTCTCGCCGCCGAACCGAACAGCGCCGCCGAAAGCGGTGGCGGCGCCCACGTCCGTATCTCGGCGCTCATCCTGCCGATCACCTCATTCCGCAGCTCCGCGAGCCGCACGACCAGCGGCCACGCGACATGCTCGTCGTTCGCTTCATAGAGCACCGAGCTTCCGGCGTCCGAAGCCCGCACCAGACCGTGCTCAACCAACCGACCGAGAACCTTCCGGACGCCGGCTTCCGACCCGGCACCCGCGAGCTGGTGCAGTTTCCGACCGGTGACGGGACGGCCCAGCCGAGCCAACGTCATCAACACCGGGCCATCGAGGCTGGGAATCACCGCCCGATACGGAGCCGACACATCCATGCGCCGATCGTACTTTAGTAGTGATGACATTACTATAGTGTGTACATCACTACTAAAGTATCCGTTGTTACGGCGACCGGGCCTGAGTTGGCACGATTCGCAGCTGCCGGTCGTCGGTCGCGACCAGCGCGATGTCACCGCTGAGGTCGGTGCGCACGACGACCGCTCCCCCGGCACGCAGCTCGTCGATGACCGTGGAGCTGGGATGGCCGTACGAGTTGTCCGCGCCGACACTGATCACCGCGACAGTCGGGTCGACGGCGTCGAGGAACCCGGGGAGCACAACCGAACTGCCATGATGCGGCACCTTGAGCACGTCCGCGCGCAGGTCCTCACCCGAAGCCAGCAGGCCAGCCTGTGCCGAGAGTTCGATGTCGCCCGTGAGCAGCACGCTCCCCACCGGTGTCTCAGCCTTGAGCACCACCGACGCGTCGTTGATCTCCGTTCCCTCCGCGTCGGATTCGGGTGGTGGCACGTAACGCGGCCCCAGCACCCGCAACCGTAGGCTCGGCCACGCCAGCCGCTGCCCCACCGTCAGTTCCAGCACCGGAACGTCGAAGCGCCTGCCCGCCACCACGACCTGCCGCCACGCCCACCCGGGAGCGCGGCCTGCGCCGACGGCGATCCCACCGACCAAGCGGCCGTCGAGGACGGCGCTCAGACCACCGATGTGGTCGGCGTGCAGGTGGCTCAGCACCACCAGCGGCACCTGTTCGACATCGAGCCGGTCGAGGCAGCCGTCGATGTCACCGAACTCGGTGCCGGTGTCCACGACGACCGCGCGACCGGGTTCCCCCGTCGACAGGACCAACCCGTCTCCCTGTCCCACGTCGCACGCTACGAACGCCCACCGCGACGGTGGCCAGCCCGGTGTGACGATCACGACCGGCACCGCCACGACGGCGACCCCGGCCAGCGCCGCAGTCAGTGCCGTCAGCACCAGCCGGGAACGCGTCGCCGCCACCCCACCGGCGCAGACGAGCGCGGCGGCCAGTCCGCCCCACCAGCCGCCCGGCCACCCGATCACGGCACCCGGCACGCTCGCCGCCTCCCGCGCGACCAGCACCAGCCAGCTCACCTCGGGTCCGGCCAGCCACACCGCCGCCTTGGCGAGCACCGGCACGACCATCGCGCCGACCGCCGCCACGACCCCGAGCACCGTGGCGGGGGCGACCACCGGTGCCGCGAGCACGTTCGCCGCTACCGTCACGAGACTCACCTGGCCCGAAATCCCGGCGATGATCGGCACCGTGGCGACGAACGCCGCCAGCGGGACCGCGAGGGCTTCCGCGACACCGCCGGGCACGCCCCAGCGCCGCGCGGCGGCCACCCACACCGGCGCCAGCAGGACCAGTGCCGCCGTCGCCACCACCGACAACGCGAACCCGACGCTGACGGCCATGCCGGGGTCGGCGAGCACCAGCACCGCCACCGAGAACGCCAACGCGGGCAGCGCGGACCGGTTCCTGCCCAGCGCGAGCGCAAGCAGCCCGACTGCGCCCATCAGGCCCGCCCGCAACACGCTGGGCTCGGAACCGACGAGGATCACATACCCGAGCAGCACCACCCCGGCGGCGACGGCCGACGTTCCCGGCCCCAGCCGCAGCAGCCGCAACAGCAGGAACACCGCACCGACGACGATCACGACGTTCGACCCCGACACCGCCGTCAGGTGCGACAGACCGGCCGCGCGGAAGTCCGTCTCCACCCGCAGCGGCAGCGCCGAGGTGTCCCCGACGACCAGTCCCGGCAGCAGCCCGGCCTCCTCGGGACCGAGCACGGCGGCCGACACCTCGCGCAGCGCGTGCCGCATCGACCGCGCCGCCCGCTGCCACCACGGTGCCGGACTCACCCGGGCTGGCTTTTCGTACACCCGCAGCGCCGCGACGGTCAGCTCTCCCGGTCGCGGCGGCAGCAGCGTGCCGACCGCGCGTAGCCGCTGCCCCGGCACCAGCGCGGCCCAGCCGTGCGCGGGCGCGAGCAGCACGATTCGGCCCGTGCTCGCGACCGGACGTCCGGCCACGGTCGCGCGGTCGACGTCGGCGTGCAGCACCACCAGTCCCCGGCCGGCGGGCTGGCCGGCGTAGCCCGCCGTGCGGATCGCATACGCCCTACTGGTGAGCGCCACGTCCAGCACCGCGTCGCCACCCCCGGCGGCGAACACGCGCAGCGGGTCGTGTTCGGCGGTATGCAACGTAGGCGCCAGCGGTACCACGCTCAACACCCCGGCCACGCCGAGCGCCACCGCACCGTGGCGACGGCCGAACGGCGACCGCCGCACGATCGGCAACACCGCGATGACGACGGCCGCACCACCGCACACCAGGGCGAGCCACCAGGTCCCGAGCAGTCCCGCCAGCCCGGCGAGCCAGACCGTGACGGCGGCGGGCACCAGCCGGAAGTCGTGCTGGACAGCGCCCAGTGGCTCCGTCATCCAGCGGCGGACACGGTGACGCGTCCTCGGATGTCCGCCAGTCGCGTATCCCCGATGCCGGACACGTCAAGCAGCTGGTCGACCGAGGTGAAGCCGCCGTGGTCGGCCCGCCACTCGAGGATCCGCTGCGCCGTCACCTCCCCCACCCCCGGCAGCTCCTCCAACTGCGCGGCGGTCGCCGTGTTCAGGTCGAGCCGCGACGACGCGGCCTGACCACCGGCGGCCATCCCGGGCGGGATCGGGATGTCGACATAGATCTGCTCACCGTCGGACAGCTTGCGAGCCAGGTTGATCGTCGCCAGGTTCGCCCCGGTGACGGCACCACCGGCGGCGGCCAGCGCGTCGGCGACGCGGGCGCCGGGCGTGACCGTGACCAACCCCGGCTCGGCCACCTTGCCCACCACGCTCACGACGAGGGTGCGCGGTGTGGTGGCGGTGACGGTCGGAGACGCCGCCGCGTGGTGGACGGCCAGCGGCAGCGGTGGCGGTAGTTCCGGCGTCCGCGCACCGCTCATGAGCAGCACGGCGGCAGTCATGATCGCGCCGAGTGCGCCGAGAGCGGCGGCGACCGGCGCCAGCCGCGATCGTCGCCGGGGCGGTGGCGCGGTCTGCGGAGTTGGTTCCGGAGGCTGAGCGTGTCGAGGTGGTGGGTCGGGCTGCCACAACCGGCTCAGCCGGGCCGTGGCGACTACACCACGTACGGTACGGGATTTGGACACGAAGGGTAGTTGAGCGAACATGGCGATGAACCTATGAGCCGCCCGTCATCGGCACCAGCACCGGAAAATGGCTGTGGACAACCAGACGTCGGTGGATGAGCCAGCTCGCTAACGCCCCGGCGTCACAGCGGCTGCACCACGACGCCGACGATGCCGGGACCGGTGTGCGCGCCGATCACGGCTCCCAGTTCGGCCACCACACAGCCGTTGATCCCGGGTATGCGGCGCTCGAGTTGATCGGCCAGCGCCGCCGCCCGCTCGTAGGCGCCGAGATGCTGCACCGCGACCTCAACCTGCTGGTCACCGGCCGCTTCGACGGCGAGATCGGCGAGCCGCGTCATCGCTCGGGTCAGCGTGCGCACCTTCTCCAGCGGCTTGATCTTGCCGTCGTCGATGTGCAGCAGCGGCTTCATCGCGAGCGCGGTGCCGAGCACCGCCGTGGCCGCCCCGATCCGGCCGCCCCGGCGCAGATGTTCCAGCGTCTCGACGACGAACAACGTGCGGGATCGAGCCGCCGCCGATACCGCTGCGGCCTCGACTTCGGCGCCAGTTGTCCCGCCAGTGGCGACACTGGCGGCTCGCACGGCGGCGAACCCGAGGCCCATGACCGTCGTCCGTGAGTCGACGACGCGCACCGTGCCCTCGCCCCGCTCGGCGTTCACCTCATCGGCCGCGCTCACCGCGGCGCCCCAGGTCCCCGACAACTCGCTGGAGATGTGCACCGACACCACGGCGTCGGCGCCGTTGTCCAGCGCCTCGTGGTACGCCTTCACGAACGAGGCCGGTGCCGGCATCGAGGTGCTGACGTTGCGCTTGGCCTTGAGCGCGTCGATCAGCTCGGCCTGGTCGATGTCGACGCCGTCGAGACCTTCCTTGTCGTCGATGAGCACGTACAGCGGCACCACCGTGATCGAGTGCCGGACGGCGAAGCCCTCCGGCAGATAGGCAGTGGAATCGGTGACGACGGCGACCTGCACGCCCTACAGCGTAGGTCAGCTCTCCCGCCGCGCGGCGAGCAGCGGCCGGAGCACGCCGGCCATCGCGGCGCCGACGAGCGCGTGGCCCTCCCAGCCCCAGTGCATGCCGTCGGGGTTGCCCTGTCCGGACATGACGTGCTCGCCGGTCACGGCGGCCAGATCGACCACCGGAACGTCCACCCGACCAGACCACGCGCTCACGGCGGCGGCCGTGCGGTCCCGTCCGGTGTGCACGAAGCCGTACGACGCGGCGCGATGCAGCGGCGGCAGCACCGCCACGATCGGCAGCTCCGGCCGCAGCACCCGCAGCGCGGTCACCGCGGCGTCGAGGTAGCGCACCGTCAACGCGGCGGGCAGCACCATGGGTCGTCCTCGGAGTGCGACCGCGAGTCGGGGCTGCGCGGACCGGTAGGCGCCGCGCACCGCCCGGCGCAACCACTCCGGGCGCAGGTACCGCAGCCCGGTGCGCAGGTACGTCGGCAACGGCGACGGCAGCGAGTCCATGCCGCCGACGGCGAGCACGACGGCGTCCACCCGGTGCAGATCGGCCCACACTCTCGGGTCGCCGATCATGGACCACCAGGCGTCGCGCGCGGTCCAGCCGCGCTGGGCAACCAGGATCGCCTCGCCGCCGAGCTCGGCCGCGGTGAGATTCGGCCACAGCTTCGGCTCGTCGGCGGCGTGCGGTCCGTCGGGGCCGTGGAAGCTCAGCGAGTCACCGAACACCAGCACCCGCGACATGCGCTTCTACCCGGTCATGCCGACGTTGTAGCCGTGCAGCCGCCACCGGCCGTCGGCGCGCGCCAGCTCCACCCAGTGGCAGTTGCCGATGCCGCCGAGCAACGTCCAGTGCTCGACCGGCAGATCCAGCAGCCGCGCCGTGAGCGCCACGATCAGCCCGCCGTGCGCGGCGAGCAGGGCGGCATCGAGGTCCTCCAGCTCCAGGTCCTCGACCACCTCGTACGCCCGGTCGGCCACCTCGACGCGCGACTCCCCGCCCGGCGGCGCCCAGGTCGCGTCGGCCCGCCAGCGGCGCCGGTAGCCCGGCCAGCTCTCGTCCACCTCGGCGCCGGTCAATCCCTGCCACTGGCCCAGGCACGTCTCGCGCAGCCGCTTGTCGATGCGCAGCGGCACCCCGATGCCCTCGGTGAACACGGTCGCGGTGTCGGTGGCCCGCCGCAGGTCGGAGGCGACGACGATGTCGGGCGCGAACCGGGCCAGCGCGGGCACGGCGAACCGCGCCTGGTTCCAGCCGACGCTGGTCAGCTCGGTGTCGATGTGGCCCTGCATGCGGCCGCTGGCGTTGTAGGTCGTCTCGCCGTGGCGCCACAGCACGATCCTGCGCACGCGTGGCTCACTCACAGCTCATCGGCGGCGTCGGCCCGCCGCAGGCCGTCGACTTCGAGCTGCGGACAGTCCTTCCAGAGCCGTTCGAGCCCGTAGAAGGAGCGTTCCTCGTCGTGCTGGACATGCACCACGACGTCGACGTAGTCGAGCAGCACCCAGCGGCCCTCGCGGGCGCCCTCGCGGCGCACCGGCTTGTGGCCGGCGGCCTGCAGCTTCTCCTCGATGTTGTCGACGATGGCGCCGACCTGGCGCTCGTTGGGCGCGGACGCGATGACGAAGACGTCGGTGATCACCAGCTGATCCGACACGTCGAGCAGGATGATGTCGGATGCCTTCTTGTCGGCGGCGGCGTGGGCCGCCGTCTCAGCCAGCGTTACCGCCTGGCTCGTCGCTGTCACCGTCGCTCGCTCCTTCGCCGTCGCAGATGGGTGCGCTGGTCGAGCGTACCTGGCCGCCGGGTCAATCCCGGTAGAGCTGGTGCTTGTCGATGTAGCGGACCACACCATCCGGGGTGAGGTACCAGATCGGCTCCCCCTTGCGTACCCGGTCGCGCAGGCCGGTGGACGAGATGGCCATGGCGGTGACCTCGACCAGGCTGACCTTGCCCGCCGGCAGGTGGTGGCCGTTGAGGTCGTAGCCGGGCCGAGTGACGCCGATGAAGTGCGCGAAGTCGAACATCTCGTCCACCGCGTGCCAGGTGAGGATCTGCTCGACCGCGTCGGCGCCGGTGATGAAGTACAACTCGTCGTCGGGGAAGCGCTCGTGCAGCTCCCGCAGCGTGTCGACGGTGTAGGTGGGGCCGGGGCGGTCGACGTCGACCCGGCTGACGGTGAACACCGGGTTCGAGGCGGTGGCGATGACGGTCATGAGGTAGCGGTCCTCGGCGTCGCTGACCACCCGAGCGGACTTCTGCCAGGGCTGGCCGGTCGGCACGAAGATGACCTCGTCGAGCCCGAACCGGGACTGGACCTCACTCGCGGAGACGAGGTGTCCGTTGTGGATCGGATCGAAGGTGCCTCCCATGACACCGAGCCGTCGTGGTGCTGCCATAACGACCCGAGCTTACGTGGGCGTGAACAGCAGGGCACGACGCGGTGCGCGGGTGGACCCCGATCGTCCCCTGACCTCATCACCCGCACACCGCGTCCGGTGTATCCGCGCTACCCCGCGTGCACCGATACGCGCATGGGACTGCGTGGCCGGTGGGTCATGACGCGTACTCCGTGCCACAGTTTTGTCAGCCGGTCCCCGCCATCGCCGCGAGGCGGCGGGCGAGCCGAGCTGCGGCCTCCCGCAGCTCCGGAGGTTCCAGCACCTCCACCTCGAAACCCAGCCGGGCCACGTGTATGGCGAGCCAGTCCAGGTCGTCGCCACCGGCGACGAGCACGCACCACCCGTCGCCGTCGTCCTCGACGCGCCCCACCTGCGGCGGCACCAGCTCGCGCACCTGGCCGGGCCGGGCGCGCACCCGCACCCGGGCGAGATGCCGGTACGGCGCCTCGGTCATCGACCGCTGCACGTAGCCGACCGGGTCCGGGTGTTCCCTCGCCCGGGAACGCCACGTCGTCGCCACCGCCTCGCGCATCCGGTCCAGCCGGAAGGTGCGCCAGTCGTCGCGGTCGACGTCCCAGGCCATCAGGTACCAGCGACGGTTGGTGGCGACCATCCGCACCGGCTCGACCGTGCGCTCGCGTTCGCTCCCGTCGCGGCGGGCGTAGCGGAAGCGCACCCGCACGGCGTCGCGACAGGCCCGCGCGAGCGTCACCAGCACCTCCGCGTCGATCTCGACGCCGGGACCGACAAGGGTCTCGGTGGCGCCGTGCACCGCCCGCACCTCGGCGCGCAGCCGGGGCGGCATCACCTGGTCCAACTTCGCGAGCGCCCGCAGCGCCGCCTCGCCCGCCCCGGCGACCGTGCCGCCCGAGGCCAGCCGCAGCGACACCGCCGTCGCGATCGCCTCCTCGTCGTCCAGCAGCAGCGGCGGCAGCCGGGTGCCCGCGCCGAGCTGGTAGCCGCCGCCGACGCCCGCCGTCGCGTGCACGGGATAGCCGAGCGCGCGCAGCCGCTCCACGTCGCGGCGGACCGAGCGGTCGGTGACCCCCAGCTCGGCGGCGAGCTCGGTGGCGGTCCAGGACGGTCGCCGTTGCAACAGCGCCAGCAGCCGCAGCACCCGCTCGGTGGTCGCCTCGACGGTCACGCGTCCATCGTTCCACAGATCACGGAACGAAACTGTCCGCTATCTGCGCAAGACTGGCTCCATGACAGACCAGACCTGGAACTCTCTGCTCCGCGACCAGATCGACTGGCACTGGACCAGCCAGCTGCGCGATCACCTCGGCGGACTCACCGACGACGAGTACTTCTGGGAGCCGGTGCCGGACTGCTGGAACGTGCATCCGCGCGGCACCAGCACCGCATCGGTACAGGGCGGGTCCGGCGCGATGACCATCGACTTCGCGATGCCGGAGCCCGACCCGCCACCGTTCACGACGATCGCCTGGCGGCTGGGGCACGTGATCGTCGGCGTCCTCGCGATGCGCAACGCCGCGCACTTTCACCGCGCGCCGACCGACTACCTGTCGTTCGAATACGCCCCGACAGCGGTGGAGGCGCTGGCCCAGCTCGACGCGGAGTACAACAGCTGGCTCACCGGGGTCGAGTCGCTCGGCGAAACCGGCCTCGCCAGCCGATGCGGGGAGGCGGAGGGAGCGTATGCCGAGCACACGATGGCCGCGCTCGTACTGCACATCAACCGCGAGCTGATCCATCATCTGTCCGAGGTGTGTCTGCTCCGCGACCTCTACCAACACACCCGGCGGGAGGCGAGCTGACATGGCCCGCGACATCCAGATCACCTTCGACTGCGCCGACCCCGCCGGGTTGTCGGCGTTCTGGGGCGAGGTCCTCGGCTACCGGTTGCAGGACCCGCCCGGTGGCTTCGAGTCGTGGGAGCAGGCGCTGGACGCGCTGGGGGTGCCGCCCGAGAACCGCAACGACGCCTCGGCGGTGGTCGACCCCGACGGCGCCGGGCCGCGGTTGTTTTTCCAGCGGGTGCCGGATGGTATCTGTAACTAAGACGTAATCGGCGCTTCACGGGAGCACGATGCTCGCCACCGCCCCTGTGGTGAGCGACGCCTGCGGCCGTCAACCGCGCTCGACCCGAAGCGACGCTCGATCAACCAGGTGCCGAACGGACGTCGACAAGGCGATCATCGATGAGCAGCCGGAGCCGCCAGCCCTCGTACGAGTACCAGCGCGCGGCCCAGCTCCTCCCATGACATGGGCCGACCGTCCACCACGACGCAATGCGGCCCGCCGTCCGGATTCCACTCCAGCCACCTCGTCGTCGTCGACCACCTGCCATCCATCGCCCACCGACGCCGGCTCCAAATACATGCGGTCGATCTCTGCCTGCGCCTCGGCGAACGCCGCCGCAACCAGATCGGCCAAGTCGGCGTCGTGGTCGCCGAGAACGCCGAACTCGTAGCCCTCGCCCACCGCGACACCCTCCTCGCGCAGCCCGACCCCAATCCCGGTCGGCGCCCGCGAAACCCGATACCGCAATCGATGCCGACGACCATCCGGCCCGATGATCACCACAGGATCGGGAGGATCCGGAAGCTTCGAGAGCCCCATCAGCGGCGAAACCCGGTCATCCAGGCAACGATCGCACAACGGCCCCTCCCCACCAAGCCAGGTGTCTGCCGGTACTCGCCGACAGACATAACAACCCTGCCCGACCGATTGTTCGCCCACGGGAGCGGATCGTACGCCCGCCCAACCACGACAAACCACGCCCGGTACGAACCTTGCCGTCACCGACCGCGCCGACGCCGGAGACCACCACACCATCAGGCACACCCACCGTCTGGACGCGACGTCATTTCGACCGATGGTGATCACTGCTGTTGGCTCATGATCCGCTCGTCGAG
>WHUB01000280.1:0-270 GCA_009377395.1 Actinophytocola sp.
ATCGAGACCGCCATTGCCGCCGGCAAACAGCTCCTCGGCATCGGACAGGCCCGCAACCGTCTCCAACGCGCGGTCGAACGCACCGTGCCGTTCAGCTTCTGCGTCTACAGCCTCGTGATCGTCTGGTACGCCACCGTCGGCTACCACCCCGACGACATCACCAACCGACTCGCCGCCCAGCCCTGGTACAACGACAAGACCGAACCCGCCTTCGAAGACATGCTCGCCAAGCTCCGCCGCACCCTCATCGCCGCACGATTTACGCCCACT
>WHUB01000280.1:282-826 GCA_009377395.1 Actinophytocola sp.
ACCCCGACAAATACCGCGACTACGCCCTGGCCTGCGCAGCGACCGCAGCATGACTGCGAAACTCAAGAAGTAAGGCACCGCGTCAAATAGGGCACCGCGAGAAGCGGCCCCCGATGATCACCGGGGGCCGCTTTCGTCGTGTCCCACGCTCAGGACGTCGTGTTCGTCATTCGGGACGGTTCGTGTGCGGCTGGAACGGTGGCACGTCCGGGTCGTCGTCGGCGGGTGGTTCGGGATCTCGCCACGTCTCCGCACGGGTCGGCTTGTCACCCCTGAGCTCGCCGTCCATCTCTTCCTTCAGCGCCTCGTCCTGGCGCGGCGAGTGCTTCTCGCTTCCGCGCTGCATCTGTCAGCTCCCTCCTCGGGTGCATCTCGGCCACGGGCATACCCGTGGCCAGCGCCGTCAAACCCGTCGTGTCCCACGTTCACGCCCGCGTGCCCGGCACACTGGCCCGATGGGGTCCGATCCACTGGGAGAAGTGTTGTCCGGGCTGCTTGAACTGGCACACCGGATACGACGGCACGACCTTGACCCGCTGACCCG
>WHUB01000281.1 GCA_009377395.1 Actinophytocola sp.
TAGATCGCGTCCTCCACGCCCTCATCAGACAGCGAGAACCACACCTGCAGCAGATACATCCGCAGCATCGTCTCGACCGGCTTCGCCTTGCGACCCCTCTTGCCCGGCCTGTCCGCGTAGTAGTGCGGCTGGATCAACCTCACCCACACAGCCCACGGGATCATCGCGTCCATCGTGGCCAGGAACTGCTCCCGGCGCGAGACCCGCCGACGGCTACCGTACTCGATGTCAGTAAATGAGGGCTGCTCAATGTCCACACCCTCATCATTTCGCGATCCCGCAGCACGGACGAGCGACGCCCCGGACACCCGAAAAGATCAGCGCATCCCTAGAGATCGATCCGTGCGACTAGGTCGGGTGAGGTCTTGTTACGGACGTCGCCGATGCCGGGCCCGACCGGGCGCAGTTCGAGCCCAGCGATCACGTCGGTGTCGGGGGTGAGCAGGCTGGTGGGGTCGCTGAAGATGGGGTCCAGCCAGTCGTCCCACCGGTCGGCGGGCAGCAGCAGCGGCATCCGGTCGTGGATGTCGACCAGCGGCCCAACCGCGGCGGTCGTCACGATCGCGCAGGTCAGCAGCTCGGCGCCATCCGGGCCGCGCCAGCGCTCCCACACCCCGGCAGCCGTCAACGGGACCTCGCTGGTCAGGAAGTATGGCTGCTTGCCCGGCTCTTTAGGATGCGACCGCCACTCGTACCAGCCGTCCATCGGGATCAATGCGCGCCGCCGCGCGGCGGCCTGCCGGAACGCCCGCGTCGTCGTCAACGTCTCCGCCCGCGCGTTGATCTTCCCCGCGGCGCCACGGCTGTCCTTCATGAACCAGGG
>WHUB01000282.1 GCA_009377395.1 Actinophytocola sp.
GTGCCGGAGCAGGGCTTCACCTCCGGGGAGGCCTGCCGGGTGCCGCAGCCCTGACGGCCGTCACGCGTCGAACGCGGCCGCCCGCACCCGGTGCAGTGCGGCGTCGGTGCCGAGCTCGGCGCGGGCCTCGGGACGGTTGCCGTAGAAGACCAGGGCCGCCAGCACGAGCGCCGGGTCGGCGGCGAGGTACTTGCCGGGAATGTGGATCGCGGGCTTGGGCTGGCCGTGGTCGCCGGGCAGTTCCGCCGGCTTGTCCGCGCGCCAGAGCCGGGTCAGCTGCTCGCGTTCCCACGGCGTGCCGTCCCGCGCGGTGACGAGGATGTCCGGCCCGTCAGTCTGCATCGGATGGATCATGTCGATGCCGGACCAGGGCAGGAACGACCGGAACGTCCAGCCGCGGTGCAGCACGCCGTCCGGCGACACGTGCAGGTAACCCAGGGCGTACTTGCGCCGCAGCAGCAGCACCGGGAACGTGGCGAACACCAGCGCCAGCGCGGCCCACAGGTAGAAGCCACCGCTGTCGGCCGCGTCCACCGCCACCATCATCAGCAACAGGGTGATCGCGCTCATCATGGCGGTGATCAGGACATGGAGACGTCGCGAGTAGGGAACCACCAGCCCCATCCGGCCGTTCTCCGCGGCCGTGGTGACGGGCTCGGCGCCGTCGTGGCGCAGCCGCAGCCGTGACTCGACGCCGATGCTCAGGATCAGGGCACCGATCACCGCGACCGCGATCGCGTACCCCGCGCCGGAGACGTTGCCCTCGCCGAGCAGGATCACCGCGAACACCACGGGGATGACGATCAGGACCACGCCGATG
>WHUB01000283.1 GCA_009377395.1 Actinophytocola sp.
GTCCTCACCCACATCGAACACGCCCGAACACGATCTCGCTGAGATCACCTCATTGGCCCCGAATTTCTCGGCCGCATCACCCTTCGCATAGCCGAGATGCTCGTCCAGCTCAGCGTTCAGCGCCGTCTCCAGCACCGTCTTCGTTACCTGCCGCAGCAGCCCATCCGGCCCGACCAGAGACACCCCGTCCGCGCGCGCCCTGTCGATGAGCTCACGCGCGACGCGGACATCAAGACCGTCCTCAACACCAGCCGCCTCGGCCGCCGAATCAGCCGCCGTGTCCTTGTCCGTCAACCTCGATCCCTTCCAACCGGAGCACCCGCCCCAGCATGATCAAGATCACCCACCACCCGCTGAGTAGGCCAGGAGCGCGGTGCCGGGATTGCTCTCGGTCCGTTTCTCCTGGCCTCTCGCCGAACCCGCCGTGCGCCTCTCAACGCAACGGGCTCTCCACGGTTGTCTGCCGGTGGGCGTGGTTATGCAGGCCAGGGGGTGGGGATCGCGTTGGCGCGCCAGCGATACCGGGTTACCGGGATGGCTGCGATCTTGCGCAGTTCGGTTGTGCCCGCGGTGATGGGAAGCCACTGCCCCGTGGGGATGGTGAACTTCCTGCGGACGTCCCGCCACCTCCAGCGGTGCCGTTCGCGCAGCATGCGGATGACTCGCCACCAGGCGAAGTTATCGAGCATGCTGAACGTGTTCTTCGCGACCGCGTGCCGGATGTAGTTGGCCCACCCGTGCATGATCAGGTTCAATCTGGTCAGCACGTATTCCGGGTTCTGCTGCGATGTCCTGCGTGTCAGGGCACGGATCTTGGCCT
>WHUB01000284.1 GCA_009377395.1 Actinophytocola sp.
TGATGAGTCCACTCTGTCGCCACCACCCCGCTGGCCCTCCTCGGAAGCTTGTTCGAGCCAAATCCGTCGCGTTCGCGTGTCTCCTGCTGCTGGTCGCCTCCTGCGGGGCACGACCATCCACCGATCCAGCACCAGTGGCCGTCGAGAAGTCGCCAACAACGACGAGCACCCCGACATCGAACCCGAAACCTAAGAAGTCGGCTCCGGCTCGCGCGGTTCCAAAGACCACGGCATGGCAGGAGCCGACAAGCAGCACCAGTACCTCAGCTAGCAGTGCCCGGCCTCCCACCACCCACCAGACAACACAGACAACAACACGCCAGGCTGAACCCGCACGGTGGGCGGTCGGATTCCACCGATGGCCAGGGTTGCGGCGCGGTGACCACTTCCTCGGCGCAACGGTCGTGCGCGTCGATAAGACGCTGCGCTTTGCCGTCGTCACGACCGACGACCCGACCTTCAAACGACGCGCGGAACGTCAGCCCAACGTCCGCTACGTCGAACGCGACGAGAAACAGCAACTGATCAGCCCACCGAAGAGTTCAGCTTCGGGACCCACCGCACACAACGAGAACTAGGCGCCGGACAGGGCTGAAGAAGGCGCGCCCCGACTCGGCGCGCGCTCAAGCGCTCACACCACCCCGGCGGTGTTTCGTCGCTGGAAAGGTGGTGTTGGTGGTTCGGTCATGTCGCAGTTGGTTGGCGGAGCCAGGCTGGCTGGGTGGACGTCACGGGTTGGCTCGCTCGCTGCTCGAGCCGGTGCCTGTGTCCCGCGTCAAGAAATTGGCAGGGTTTCGGTCGTTTGAAATGTCGGGACGG
>WHUB01000285.1 GCA_009377395.1 Actinophytocola sp.
CCTCACCCACATCGAACACGCCCGAACACGATCTCGCTGAGATCACCTCAATGGGATGTGCTGCCGGTGCCGCCGATAATGGTGCGGGTGGCGATGGTGAAGATGGACCAGCTGAGGCGCGAGGGAGGGACTGACTACCGCGCTGCCGAAGCCGCCCATTCAGCTCTTCTGTGGCCGTTACCTCTGGCGAAGAACGAACGTCCCTCGACATTGTCTTCGCTGGTCAGACCAGGGACTCGGCGCCAGGAATCGCTCAGGGAGAAGTCCCCAACATCCCTGCAAGCGCCCCGGCCAAGTCCCTACGGGCGCTCGCCTCTCGGTGGGCGCTTCGGCATTCGGGCACCCAGGATTTCCGCCGCCTTGCGGTCGGCTGCGGCCACCCAGGCGGCGTAGACCCGGAGCGTGGTGGATCTGCCACCGCCGTGGCCGAGCCGACCGGCGACGGTGCGGAGGTCGATGCCTGCGGTCAGTAGTTCGGTGGCCGAGTAGTGGCGTAGCGCGTGGATGTGGGTGTCGATGCCGAGGCGGGTGGCCATCTTCTTGTAGCGGTTCGACACCGCGTCCGGCGGGTACGGCTCATGGCCCGTTCCGGGCGCGCGGGTGAACACGTAAAAGTCCTCACTCCACAGCAGGTCGAGCTGCTCGCGCTCCTGCTGACAGCGCTGCTTGTGCTCACGCAGGAGCACGATGGTTTCGCTGTCGAGCGCGATCCGCCGTATCTGGTGGGTCTTGGTGTCCTTCTCGCTTCCGACGCCACGTACGACGGTGTAGCTGCGGCGGACGTCGACAATGCCCTCGTCAAGGTCCACTCGCGACCAT
>WHUB01000286.1 GCA_009377395.1 Actinophytocola sp.
CTCTCCAGCCCGGCCGAGGGCCGGCGCCCGGAAACGACCATTTCCGAGACAAGACGGATCACCTGCGCGCGGACGCTTCACTGTTCCTCGACTGGCGCCAGCCAGCTGGTGCGGCGCGGGCCGTACCGTCGGGGAAACCCCGGCATCGTCGCCGGCTCGTGAGCCACACCGACGGCCTCGTAGTTCCCGCAGCGCAGGCACACGAACCCATCGCCGTACATCAGGCCGTCCTCGCCGCCGTACATATCCCGCAGGCACTCGTGTCGCTGTTCTTCCTCGCAGCACGGGTCCGCACCCCCGTGCGCATAGCAGGCCACCGCGTCTCTAGCCGGGCAGAAGTAGGCGTACTCACAGCAGTACTTCACGCCACGTGACCTTATCGGGAGCAGTGGCTCACTCACGGGCGGTGTGTGGGCAGGCCGCCCGGGACCATCCCCGCTGCCCGGGGTTCAAGACGACCGTACTGCCCGGTATCGCCTGAATGGAGCTATCGTCCGTAGGCTGTCTGGGACGATAGTCGGGACCGGGAACCCCGGGCAGTGGGGTCCGCATGCCTTCCTCTGCGCCTGGGATTCCCGGTTGTGGCGGTCGGCAGAGATGCGGACGCCGGGCATGCGCGCAGGTTACGCGTCCGCAGGGTCGCCCCGCCCCCGGACACCTCGGGGCGGGGCGATCCCGATCAGCGACAGGGCGTTCCGTCGCCGCGAGAACGCCTCGTGGTCCCAACGAGCCGAGCATTCTATTGAGCGTCATTCCGAATCACAGCGTTCTGCCGCTCAAGGCGATCAGGTCCATTCCTCGATCCGTGCGCGT
>WHUB01000287.1 GCA_009377395.1 Actinophytocola sp.
ACCACTGGGATCCAGCGCAGTTCCTGCGGCTGTGCGTTGACGAGCGCATCACCCACACCATCCTCGCCCCGACACTGATCATCGACCTGCTGCGGCATGTCGACGAGCATCCCGCGGCGCTGGACCAGTGGCAGGCCGCACCGGTGCAGGCAGTCTGGTACGCGGCATCGCCGATCCCCGTCGCCGTTGCCCGCCAGGTGGAAACGACGCTCGGCCCCGTCTTCAACCAGATGTACGGGCTGACCGAACTCTTGGGCAACAGCAACTCCATGACATGCACCCAATTGACCTCCACATGGCACGGCCGCAAACCGGAAACGGCCGGGCGCGTCCAACTGAACAACGCCGTGCGCGTGGTCAACGAGAACGGCGCGGACGTATCCACGGGGGACATCGGCGAGATCGCCGTGCGGGCCCACAATGCGGCCGGCTACTGGAAGAACCCGGACGAAACCGCGAAAACCATCGTCGACGGCTGGGTGCACACCGGCGACATGGGACACCTTGACGACGACGGGTTCCTGACCATCGTCGACCGCAAGAAAGACATGATCATTTCAGGTGGGCTCAACATCTACCCGGTGGAAATCGAGAACGTCCTTCACGAGCATCCCGCCGTGCAGCAATGCGCCGTCATCGGCGTCAGCGACCCGCGCTGGGTCGAAACACCCTGCGCCGTTGTCGTGCGCAAGGACGGCGCCACAGTGCAGGCCGACGAGTTGGTCGAGTTCGTACGGGAACGGATCGCCCACTTCAAAGTGCCCAAGCATGTGGTTTTCGCCGACGAATTGCCGGTTAGTGCGACCGGGAAGG
>WHUB01000288.1 GCA_009377395.1 Actinophytocola sp.
AAGTAGCTGTCGGTGAGGTGGAAGTCCAATGACGGCGCGGCCAGGATGATCCCGGCGGATTCCAGTGATCGTCGCAACAGGACGACTGTGACGGTTCGGGATGGTAACGGTGTCAGTGCACGTGGTGTGTGAGGCCGTTGACGGGTGTGTCGGACTGGAGGGACCAGGCCCGGATGGTGGCGGTGAGGGCGAGGGCGCTGCCGTAGAGCATGTGCTGGCCGCCTTGGCGGGTCATCAGCGTGTCGAGTGAGCGGAACGCTCGGCGTTTGCGGGCCAGGGCGAGGATGTCGGTGGCGGCGCGTTCGCCGAGCCAGTGCCCGGCCGGGAGCCGGGTCTGTTGGGCGAGTGCGGTGGGAGCGTGCGGGTCGTTCCCGGAGAGCCAGTCGTCGAGCAGACCGAGGGCCAGGCCGATGCAGGCGGCGACCGTTGGTGCAGTGTTGTCGGGCGATTCGGGCTGGGCCTGCTCCAGGATCGCGGCCGCGTGTGCCGTATCGCCGTCGCTGATGGCCGCGATGGCGGCCTGCAGGGTGGCGGCGGCGAGTTCGCGGGCGTGCCCGACCGGTGTGAACAGGGTCATGTTCTGCCGCTCGATTGCGCGGGTCATTGCCGCCTGCAGGGTTTCCAGGTCCGGCGCGCCGTCGGCGTCGTCGAGGTCGATACCTTCCTCGGCCAACAGCGGCGCGATCTCGCGCAGCATCTCGTCGGCCATTCCGGACCGGTGCTCGATCCGCGGCGGCCCGGGTGGGGGTTCCGTCGGCGGCGACCGGGGCACGCTGGAGCTGCGGCACCTCGGCCGAGGCCACACCGA
>WHUB01000289.1 GCA_009377395.1 Actinophytocola sp.
ACCGTCCCGACATTTCAAACGACCGAAACCCTGCCAATTTCTTGACGCGGGACATCCGAACACGGTCAAGGCCTACGCTCATGACCTGAAGGACTACTGGGTCTTCCTGACTCGTCGCGGGCTCGATTGGCGCGAGGTGCGGTTGGAGGATGTCGGCGAGTTCGTCGCCTGGTTGCGGTTGCCCTCGGCGGCGCGGGACGGGGAGGTGGCGGTGCTGCCTTCGGTCGAGTCGCACGTCGGAGCGGCAACGATCAACCGGAAGTTGTCGGCGGTGTCCGCGTTCTATCAGCACCAGGTCCGGCGGGGTGTGGATGTCGGGGAGCTGCTGACGACCTGGCAGATGCCGGGGCGTCGCGGCGGGTGGAAACCGTTCCTGCATCACGTCACCAAAGGGAAGCCGCGGCCTCGCCGGACGATCGCAATCAAGACGCCGCGGAAGCTGCCCCGGATCCTGACCGTCGGTGAGGTGCAGGCGATCCTAGACGCCTGCACGCGTCTGCGGGACCGCTTCCTGCTCGCCGTTTTGCATGACAGCGGCGTCCGGATCGGTGAGGCGCTGGGCCTGCGTCACGAGGACGTCGCCGCGGCCGAACGCGAGATCACGGTCGTGCCGCGGATCAACCATAACGGAGCTCGGTCAAAGTCATGGCAGCCGCGCACGATCCCGGTCAGCGCCGGGCTGATCCGCATCTACGGCGACTATCTTCACGCCGAATACCGTGATCTCGACTCGGACTACGTGTTCACGAACCTGTTCGCCGAACCGCGCGGCCAGGCGCTGTCGTATCCGACATGACCACGACACAC
>WHUB01000028.1:0-21470 GCA_009377395.1 Actinophytocola sp.
GTGGTCGGTAGTGATGCGATCGACCTCGCAACCGCTGATGATGTCACCGCATCGGAGACGCTGACGCGGGCGGGATACGACGTACGAGCCACCGAATATGGGTTACGGGTGTATGTGGCCGATGGTGAACGGGCTGTGTCAGGTCTGGTCAGCTGCGCTGGTGCTGAGATTCAGCAGTTGCGGGTGCACCGTCCGAGCCTGGATGACGTCTTCATGCACTTCACTGGTAGGGAGATCCGCGACGGCGGCGGGGCTTGAGCGGCGTAAGAGCTGGCGTCAGGAGGCGTGACGGTTAACAGTAATCTCAGGGAGACGTCACCCGAGCCGGCCAGGCGTGACGTCGATGTGGAAGCTGACTGGCTTGCGGAGCTTCGGACCGTGATGATGGTCGCGAAGCGAGAACTGCTCCGCTTCGTTCGTGCTCCCGGTCGCCTACTGACAAGTCTTGTATTGCCGCTAACTTTCTTGCTCATTTTTGGGGTTGGACTCAGCCGCCTTGTTCCTTCATCGGGGGGAGTCAGCTTCGCGCAGTTCTTATTGCCAGGAATGATTGCGATGATCGTCGTCATGGCTGGCCTGAGTAACTGTGTCTTGGTCGTGTGGGACCGTGAGTTCGGTTTCTTGCGGGAAATGCTGGTCGCGCCACCGCACCGAATCAGCCTGGTTATCGGCAGAATCGCTGGGGGGAGTCTTGTCGCCACCGCACAGGGAACTGTCATCCTGTTGTTGGCACCAGTCCTTGGCGTGCGACTAGATCTAATGACTATCCTGGCCACAATAGCCGGTGTGGCGCTCCTCGCGATTACCGGAACCGCAGTCGGCATGTTTCTGGCGAGTTGGGTTCGTCGGATGGAGAGTTTCTCCGCTGTCATGCCGTTAGTGACGATGCCGATGATGCTTTTGTCCGGCGCATTTTTTCCGATTAGCAGTTTACCGGTGTGGCTATCCGTCTTTATCCACATTAATCCGCTGACCTACGGTGTTGATATCTTGCGGCGAGTAATCCTTTCCGATCATGTTGCGGATGCTCGTACGCAGGGCGAGTTCGCATCCGGGGTGGAAATGTTCGGCCATACTCTGCCTATCGCTGTCGAAGCTGGCTTCGTCGCGGGACTGGGGTTGGTGGCCATGGCGTTCACGCTTCGCCGTTTCGGCCGGCCGGAGTGAGTACGGCGTGCCTCTATGCATCGAACGTACATTCGCCTAGGATGGGCAGAACTGAGGGGCAGTGCGCGCCCACAGGAGATTCCATATTGTCCGGTTATAGACTGGAGTAGGACCGTGATTGATTTGGTCCGTCCGGTCTTGTCTGACATGCAGGATAAGTGACCATAGTAGTCACTCATCAGGACTAGTGTTAGCCCAACGTTCAGCCGATTGTTTCGGGTGCTGCCGCGAGTTGTCTCGCCGCCTCCTGAAGCGCCTTCGCTGCTGGCTCGACCGCTTGGATCGGGAACCGGGCCGCTGGTGCGCTGATGCTGATGGCCGCCGGCAGGCGCGTACCGAGGATGGGGACGGCGACACACCGGCCGTCGAGCTCGTTCTCGCCGTTGTCGACCGCGTAACCGACCCGGCGCACCTTGCTCAGCTCGTCGAGATAGCCGTTGACGGTGGTGATGGTGTTCGGGGTTCGCGAACCCATGCCGGCCTGGTCGAGCAGCTCCTTGACCCGGTCTTCCCCGAGCTGTCCGGCGATGGCCTTGCCCAGCGCCGTGGAGTGCAGTGGGTCTCGGTCGCCTGGGCTCGCCGCCAGCCGGACCGTCCGTTTGCTTTCCACGACATCGAGGTAGATGACGGTGTTGCCGTCGAGAATGCCGAGGTTCGCCGACTCGTCGTGCTCGTCGCGCAGTTGCTCCAGCAACGGCTTCGCTCGCTCCCGGAGCACCTCGACGTGCTGGGACTGCATGCCGACGAAGCCGAGGCCGAGCTGGAACAGCCCCGTGTCGGGGTTGCGCTCGACGTACCGGTGGTTCTCGAGCGTCCATAGGTATCTGAACGCGGACGACTTCGGCAGGCCGGTGGCGATGGCGACGGCGGGCAACGGCACTCCGCCATCACCCGAAGATTCCTGCAGGAGATTCAAGATCGCGCAGACCCGCTCAACAGCCCGGACGGTATAGTCCCGTTCTTCTGCCGGGGCGCCGTCGTCGGATTCCCTCTTGCGCCTTCGTCGGGGTGGCAGTGTACCCACCTCTTCTCAAATCGAACTTGGCGTTTTGGATTCTATCGTATGGCCGGTACCGCCAAATGGATCCGATTTCCGTGCCGCCGTCCTCCCTGCGCACGGTACCCTTACACCATTTGCAGGCATCATGGTGGATTGTTGGTCGCCGACTGAGCGCCCCTTCACTGATCGCCCCGGTGATCACATCTCGTTACTATTCGGGCAATGCGGGTTTTATTGTATGAAATCTGTTGAATTCCCGCAAGAATGGGGCGCGTAGTGCCGTGATCGTCAATCATTCACGAGCTGCGGCGAGAAATGGAGGAACGTGTGGCTGGCAGCGGCGAAGAAGGTTCGAAATGTGGCCCGGCGACAGATTGTCAGATGACGGCGTGGCTGGTGCCGGCGTAGGCCACGACGTCGATTTCGAACTTGATCGCGTCGGTGAGACAGTTCGTGAGCGTGGTGCGCGCCGGAAGCGGGTGCGAGAAGAACGAACGATAGAGCCGGTTGAACTCCGCGAGGTCCCCCGGATCCTGCACATACGCGCTGACCTTGACGACCTCGGCCAGGTCGAGGTTGAACTCGGCCAGGATGTCACGCACGTTCTCGATGGAACGATGCATCTCGTCCGCGAATGATCCGGGCACGATCTGACCACGGTCATTCACCGATGCCTGGCCCGAGACGAAAACGAAATCGCCGGCACGGACGGCCCGGGAAAAGTTCGTGGTATGGCCATCGCGGGCCGGAGTCGTTTGAGTCATCACACTACCAATCGCAATTGCGCCACAACTGTAGCGAGAATCCAAAGAATGGGATATCGATCGGAATGCGGTGACCCTACGGTAGCCCGCCGCGGATGGTCAAGGTTATGCCGCCGCAAACCGTTCTGTTGTGTGAAGCGTCATTTCTGCCCGCTACGGATTGACGTCCAGCGTCTGCGCCACCAGCTCGGCGGTGGTGAGCTTCGTGGCGGTGTCCTTGACCGCCTTGGCGGGGTCGTCGGGCTTGTCCGGCACGGGAACCTTGCGCTCGGCGGGCCGGCTCGGTGCGGTGGGTTGCCGCGTCGGCGCTGCCGCCGCCCGTACCGGCGACGACGTGCCTGAATTCGTCTCCTCGCGGTACTGCGGCTGGGCCGGTGCGGCCTGGACCGTCTTCCGCTTCGGGCGGTCGCCATCGCCCGGCGTCTTGTGCGAAACCTGTGTCGCGCTGCCCAGCTGGACAATGTCCGGAATCGCGACGGCCTGTCCGGAGTAGACGGTCAGCCACGCCAGCACGATCCGCAGATACTCCGTGGAGTGGTTGTAGCTGAGGATGGCGGCATGCAGGTCGCCGGTCTGCCGCAGGTCTCGGTCGCCGGCGCACAGGTAGTTGCCCGCCGCGACGGTGGCGTCGTAGATGTTGTGCGGGCTCGCCACGCCGTCACCATTGCCGTCGGCGGCCCAGCCCGCCCACGTCGAGGGGATGAACTGCATCGGCCCCACCGCGTGGTCCCAACTGGTGTCACCGTCGTAGCGCCCGTTGTCGGTGTCCGCGATCGCCGCCACGCCGGAGCTGCCGTCGAGTCGTGGTCCGAGGATCGGCTGCAACGTCGTGCCGGACTCGTCGACGTTGCCGCCCCGGGCGTGACCGGACTCCACCCGGCCGATCGCGGCGAGCAGCGCCACCGAGAGCCCGCACCGCGGATCGGTCACGCTGCTGCGGCCCGCCGCGGCACGATAGGCGCGCAGCGCGCTGACGGGAATGCCCAGGTCGTTGTAGGCGGGCACCACGTCGCCGAGGTGTCCCTCGGGCAGCGTGCTCACCACGACGACGGCCTCGGTGTTCGACGGGACACGCGGGGGTTGCAGGTACGTCGCGGTGCCGCCGTCCACGCCGTAAGGCGCCCGCGCCAGGGACGTCGCGAACGGTGCCACGACGATCGGCGCCATGAGTCCGCCGTGCGCCAGCAGCAACAGCCCGGCCAGGCTCAGGTGCAGCCCCCGCTTGAGGTTCAGCGACCGCGCCTCGCGCAGGCACTGGGTGACCTCACGCAGGGTGCGGACGATCAGATCGACGACGCGGGTGACATGACCAGCCATGGCCGAGCTCCTCGCTCATTTTGTCTGTCGAAATAGGCATTTTATGATATGGCTGGCTATGCCGAGAGGTCAACGTTCGTTAATTCGGATTACCGCAAACCGAGCGAGGCGGCCTGGGTGGCGAGCTGCGTGACGCAGGTCCAGTCGCCGGTGGCGATGGCGTCGGCGGGCGACAACCACGATCCGCCGACGCAGCCGACCGTGGGCAGCGCCAGATAGTCCGGGGCGTTCAGCGGCGTGATGCCGCCGGTCGGGCAGAACCGCGCCTGTGGCAACGGCCCGGCGAGCGACTTCAGGAACCCGTGCCCGCCCGCCGCCTCGGCGGGGAAGAACTTCATCTCGGTGATGCCGCGCTCGAGCAAGGCGAGCACCTCCGACGCGGTGGACACGCCCGGCAGGTACGGCAGCCCGGTGTCCGCCATGGCGTCGAGCAGCGTCGGGGTGCTGCCGGGGCTCACCAGGAACCGCGCGCCCGCGCCGACGGCGTCCTTGACCTGCTCGGGCGTGGTCAGCGTGCCCGCGCCGACCAGCACGTCCGGCACCTCCGTCGCGATGCGCTCTATGGCGTCGAGCGCGGCCGCCGAGCGCAGCGTCACCTCGACGACCCGGACGCCGCCCGCGGCGAACGCCCGCGCCAGCGGCACCGCCGTGCCGGCGTCCTCGATCACGACGACCGGAATGACCGGGCTGACATCGAGCGCCCCGGTTGGCTGGGTCTGGGTCATGCCGCCTCCCTCATATCGAGCGCGGCAAGCCGCGTCGTCCATGCCGCGCGGGCGGGCGGCATGGCGTCCGATGATTCGGACCTGCAAGCAGTCCTCATGACTCCCCCTCGTTTCCGAATCCGCTGAACACCGTCGCACCCCGATCCGCGGGGCCGACGGCGGCCCGCAGCGGCGCGAACAGCTCCCGCCCGGTGCCGGTCACCCGCTGCGACGGCGGCGCCGCGGCGGCCGGCCGGGTAGCCAGCTCGGCGTCGCCGACAAGCACCCGCAGCGACCTGGTCGTCGCGTCCAGCTCGATCACGTCGCCGTCCTCGATGCGGCCGATGGCACCGTCGGCGGCGGCCTCGGGTGTGAGGTGGATGGCGGCCGGGATCTTGCCCGACGCGCCGGACATCCTGCCGTCGGTGACCAGCGCGACGGCGTGGCCCGCGTCCTGCAGCACGCCGAGCGCGGGAATCAGCTTGTGCAGCTCGGGCATGCCGTTGGCGCGCGGGCCCTGATGCCGGACGACGGCGACCACGTCCCGGTTCAGCTCACCCGCCTCGAACGCGGCGAGGAACTCCGCCTGGTCGCCGAACACCCGCGCGGGCGCCCGCACCTGCCGATGCTCCTGCTTGATCGCGGACACCTTCATGACGGCGTTGCCCAGGTTGCCGGTCAGCATCCGCAGCCCGCCGTCGGGCGCGAACGGGTCGGCGACCCCGCGCAGCACGGCCTTGTCCAGGCTCTCGGCCGGGCCCGGCCGCCAGGTCAGCGCGCCCTCGTCCAGCGAGGGCTCGGAACGGTACGCCTCGGCCAGCGAACCCCCGGCGACCGTGCGCGCGTCGGGATGCAGCAGCCCGGCGTCGAGCAGCTCGCCGACCAGGAACGCCATGCCCCCGGCGGCGTGGAAGTGGTTGATGTCGGCCGAGCCGTTCGGGTAGATCGTGGCCAGCGACGGCACCACCACCGACAGCGCCGCGAAGTCGTCCCAGCGCAGGTCGATGCCCGCCGCCGCGGCCATCGCCACCAGGTGCAGCGTGTGGTTGGTCGACCCGCCGGTCGCCAGCAGCGCCACGATGCCGTTGACGAACGCCCGCTCGTCGAGCACCTCGCCGATCGGGGTGTGGTCGTCGCCGAGCGCGGTCAGCCCGGTGACCCGGCGCCCGGCGGCCTCGGTGAGCGCGTCCCGCAGCGGCGTGCCCGGGTTGACGAAGCTCGCCCCTGGCAGGTGCAGCCCCATCACCTCGACCACGAGTTGGTTGGAGTTCGCGGTGCCGTAGAAGGTGCAGGTGCCCTCGCCGTGGTACGACGCCGCCTCGGCGTCCAGCAGCTCCTCCCGGCCGACCTCGCCCGCCGCGAACGCCTGCCGCACCCGCGACTTCTCGCCGTTCGGCAGCCCGGACGTCATCGGCCCGGCGGGCACCAGGATCGCCGGCAGATGGCCGAACGACAGCGCGCCGATCACCAGACCCGGCACGATCTTGTCGCACACGCCGAGCAGCAGCGCGCCGTCGAACATGTCGTGCGACAGCGCGATGGCGGTGGCCATCGCGATCACCTCGCGGCTGTAGAGCGACAGCTCCATGCCCGCGCGGCCCTGGGTGATGCCGTCGCACATCGCGGGCACGCCGCCCGCGAACTGCGCGATGCCGCCCGCCTCGATCACGGCCTGCTTGAGCTGCCGGGGAAACGTCTCGAACGGCTTGTGCGCGGACAGCATGTCGTTGTACGCCGACACGATCGCGATGTTCGGCTTCAGCGTGGTCCGCAGCAGCTCCTTGGCGCCCGGCTCGGCCGCCGCGAAGCCGTGCGCCAGGTTGGAGCAGGCCAACCCGCCCCTGGTCGGTCCCTGCGCCGCGGCCTCGCCGATCCGGGCGAGGTAGTCGGCCCTGCTCGTCGCGCTGCGTTCGGCGATCCGCCGGGTCACGTCGGCGACCGTCGGGTGGGTCACGCGTCCTCCTCGTGCCAGGTGCGTCCGTCACGTTCGATCAGCGCGGTGGCGGCGGTCGGCCCGCTGGTGCCCGCGGCGTAGCGCTTCGGCCGGGTGCCCGCCTGCTCCCACGCCGCCAGGATCGGCTCGGTCCACCGCCACGCGGCCTCGACCTCGTCGCGGCGCATGAACAGCGTCGGGTCGCCGCGCACGACGTCGCCGAGCAGCCGCTCGTACGCCTCGGGCAGCCGCGCGTCGAAGGTCTCGGCGAAGCTGAGGTTCAACGGCACCTGCCGCAGCCGGACCCCGCCGGGTCCCGGTTCCTTGGTGACCAGGTGCAGCCGCACAGCCTCGTCCGGCTGCAGCCGCACCACCAGTCGGTTCGGCGCGATGAACTCGTCGGCGATGCCGGGGAAGATCGAGTGCGCCACCGGGTTGAACTGCACCACGATCTCCGACGCCCTGCGCTCCAGCCGCTTGCCGGTGCGAAGGTAGAACGGCACGCCCGCCCAGCGCCAGTTCCCGACTTCCGCCTTGAGCGCCACGAACGTCTCCGTCGTGCTCGGCTTGCCGTCCAGCTCCTCGAGGTACCCGGCGACCGGCTCGCCGTCGACCAGCCCGGGCGCGTACTGCCCGCGCACCGTCGCGCGCAGCACGTCGGGACCTTCCAGCGGCCGCAACGCCTTGAGCACCTTGAGCTTCTCGTCGCGCACCGCGTCCCGGTCGAGCCGGGTCGGCGGCTCCATCGCGACCAGGCACAGCAGCTGCAGCAGGTGGTTCTGCACCATGTCGCGCATCGCGCCCGAGCTGTCGTAGTACCCCGCCCTGCCGCCGGTGCCGACGGTCTCGCTCGCGGTGATCTGCACGTGGTCGATCGCGCCGGAGTTCCACAGCGGTTCGAGCAGCGCGTTGGCGAAGCGCAGCACCAGCAGGTTCTGCACCGTCTCCTTGCCGAGGTAGTGGTCGATGCGGAAGATCTGCTCCTCCGAGAACACCGCACCGACCTCGTCGTTGATGGCGCGCGCCGACGCGAGATCGTGGCCGATCGGCTTCTCCAGCACCACCCGCGACTGCTCGGTCACCAGCCGGGACTCCGCCAGCTTCGCGCACACCGAGCCGAACAGGCTCGGCGCGCAGGCGAGGTAGAACACGCGCACCGCCTGCGGGTCCTCGGACAGCGCCGTGACCAGGTCGAGCCAGCGGTCCTGCCCGGCGATGTCGACGGTGAGGTGGTTCAGCCGGGCGAGGAAGCGCTCCTCGCTCGCGGTGTCGTGACAGTCTTTGGGCAGGAACCCGCGCAGCTCGGCGCGGACCTTGTCCCGGTAGCCCGCCGCGTCGAGCCCGGCGCGCGACACCGCGATGATGCGGGTCTGCCCGGCGAGGTGGCCGTCGCGGTCGCGCAGGTACAGCGCAGGCAGCAGCTTGCGCATCGCCAGGTCGCCGGTGCCGCCGAACACGACGATGTCGCAGGGATCGAGCGAGGGTGCGGCCGACATGAATCGTCTCCTCGTGGTGGGGGCGCTGTCGGTTCAGCCACAGGTTAGCCCGAAATAAGTACAGAAACAAGCAAACTTTGGTATTTAAAATGCTTAACTAGCCGGTAGGGTTGGATGAACAGGCACCGCAGCGGGCAGGTTGGGAGCGACAGTGGCGGGACGGGCGCACGCCGCCGGGGCATCGGCGGGCGAGGTCTTCCGGCTCATCCGGCAGGGCCACGCCGCGACGCGCTCCGACATCGGGCGGCTCACCGGCCTGTCGCGGACCGCCGTCACGCTGCGCGTCACGCAACTGCTCGACAAGGGTCTCGTCGTCGAGCGCGCCGACGGCGGCTCGACCGGCGGACGGCCCCCGGTGCGGCTGCGGTTCCACGCCGACGGCGGCATCGTGCTCGCCGCCGCGCTCGGCGCCAGCCGGGCACAGCTCGCGGTGTGCGACCTGGCCGGGACGGTGCTGGACGAGACCGAGTTCGGCGTCGACCTCGCCGAGGGGCCCGACGTGCTGCTCGACACCGCCGTCAAGCATCTCGACCAGCTGCTGGCCGAGTCGGGGCGGCCACGCGAGGCGCTCTGGGGCGTCGGCGTGAGCGTGCCGAACGCCATCGACATCGCCACCGGCACCAGTCTGAGCCCCGCCGTCCAGCCCGGCTGGGGCGACGTCGCCGTCGCGGACCACTTCGGCACCCGGTTCGGCGTGCCGGTGCGGGTGGACAACGACGTGAACGTGCTCGCGCTCGCCGAGCACCGCAGGCACCCCGAGGTCGACGACCTACTGGTGATCAAGGCATCGACCGGCATCGGCGCCGGACTGATCATGCGTGGCCGGTTGCAGCGCGGCGCGCTCGGCGCCGCGGGCGAACTCGGCCACACCAAGGTCGCCGGGGCCGACGACGTCGCGTGCAGCTGTGGCAACACCGGCTGCCTCGAGGCGGTGGCGGGCGGCAGGGCGCTCGCCACGGTGTGCACCGAGCTCGGCCGGCCGGCCACGGACGCCTTCGGCGTCGCGGAGCTGGTCCGGGCGGGCGACCCCGAGGCACTGCGGCAGGTGCGGCAGGCGGGCAGGCGGATCGGCGAGGTCATCGCGGGCGCGGTCAACCTGCTCAACCCGGCGCTGATCGTGGTCGGCGGCGACCTCGCGCACGCGTACGAGCCGCTGGTCGCGGGCATGCGCGAGGTGATCTACCAGCGGGCGACGGCGACCGCGACCAGGTCGCTGCGGATCGAACCGAGCGAGATGCACGCGCGGGCCGGTGTCGGCGCCTGTGCGACGCTCATCCTCGACGACGTGCTGTCCCGTCGCGCCGTCGACACACTGCTCTCCTGAGTGCGCCGATTACGTTCCGTACGACGGAATTGTCCTGTCTGTCCATAAAGACTTTCCGGCACCCCGACAGTATCCCCGGCGGACGTGAATCGTTGTTCAAGCCATCGTGGTGCTATGACCAGCGAACAAGGGCGGTGTTGCTCTGTGCCGGTAGAGATCACTCTGACCGGAAGGTTCACCACGCGCAGGGCAGCGGCCGCCGTCGTCGCGCTGGGCGTGGCCTTTCTCTTCATCGGGCCGGCCGTGGCGCTCGCCGCGGTCTCGTCGCCCGAACCGGGCACGACATCCGGCGCGACCGTCACGCAGACCGGCTGGTGGTGGAAGTCGAACGACTCGAGCCAGGCGCCGGAAGAGCTGCGCCCCGGCACCGACGCCGTGCCGCCGCCACCGCCGCCGAAGAACGTGCCGGAGGACACGCTGCCGGTCGCCGCCCAGTTCGGTGAGCCGGACAAGATGTCGGCCATCCAGTTCGACTTCGACGCCGAACCGGGTGCGGTTGTCTCGTCCTTTGTGGTCTCACTCCGGGAGAACAAGGACCAGGGCGCCAACATGAACGCCGACGCCAAGGACACCACCGTCGTCGCGTGCGAGGTGACCGAGGCGTACTGGACCGACGGCGAGGCCGCGAACTGGCAGGCCCGCCCGGACTACGACGACATCGGCTGCCAGGAAGGCACCCGCGACGCCAATGGCGTCTGGACGTTCGACCTGACCACCTTCGCGATGGACTGGCTCGGCCAGGGGCAGACCTCGGGCGCCATCGCGCTGGTCGAGGACGTCGACCAGCCGACGAGCTTCCAGGTCGTCTACGACGGGCCCGCCAAGGACGGCATCGGCACCTCGTTGCAGACCATGCCCGCCACCACCGGGACCGGGGTGGCAGGCACCGGCAGCAGCGGCGACGCCGGCGTCGAGGTCAGCAGCGCCACCGTGGGCTCGGCCCCCGCCGTGCCCGCGTCCGATGGCCTGCCTGCCTCGGCTCCGATCGGCATGGGCGCCCTGCCGCAGGCGGTGGGAGCACCGACGGCGGCCAGCGCGCAGCTGCCTGCACAACCGCAGCAGCCGCAGGCGGCGGGCCAGCCGTTCCTGATCGCACCATCGGCCATCGAGGTCGTCCCGACGGGGGTATGGGTGCTCGTCCCGGCCGTGCTCGGCATGGCCTATCTGATGATGCTCGCGCTCGGCCCCGCCGGTGAGCCCAGCGTCCTCGGCGCGCGCCGAGGGGTCAGCAAGGCGCTGGAACGGCTGCGCAGCACGGGCACGAAGAGTTGAGAAGGAGCGCGCTGATGCGGATACGCAAGCGATTGAGGCTCGTGGCGGCGCTGCTGTCCATTGTGGCCTTCACCGTGATCGCCGGATGCGGGCTGAAGCCGGGCATCGCCCAGCTGTACGCGCCGGGCGGCACCGGCTACGGCGCGCAGGGCGCGCTGCCCGGCCAGCCGGCCGTGCCGGGCCAGTCGGGCACGTTCGCGGGCGCGCCGGGCGGCACCGAACTGGACGCTCTCCCAGGGTCGACCGCCTCGGGCCAGCAGTACGGCACGGCAGGGACCGGCGGCACGACGGCCGCCGCGCGCGGCAGCGGAAGCGGCGGTCAGGCGGCGGGTCCGACGGCGCAGGCCGTCGCGGGCCCCGCCGACACCACCGGCGTCACCGAGAGCACGATCAAGATCGGCCTGCACGCCCCGGTCACCGGGGCCGCCGCGTTCCCGCAACGTTCGTTCGAGCGCGCCGTCGGCGTCTACGCCAGCTACATCAACAGCCGGGGCGGCATCAACGGGCGCAACCTCAAGGTGCTGTTCCGCGACGACGGCTTCGACCCGAACAAGGCGCGCGCGGTATGCAAGGACCTCGCGCTGCAACAGAAGGTCTTCCTGATCATCGGCGGCGCCGGCTCGGACCAGATCGACTCCTGCGCCCGCTACGCCAACTCGGTCGGCGTGCCCTACATCTCCGCGGGGGTGCACGAGACCCGTCCCGGCCTCGGGCCGCTGTCGGCGCTGAGCACCTACTACGCCGCCTCGCTGACCTACGAGCAGCAGTCTCCGCTGCTGTCCAGGTTGGTGACGCAGCAGTTCAGCGGACAGAAGATCGGGCTGATGGTGGCCAGCAACGACAGCCTGGACAACTACTTCGCCGTCCAGCAGGAGTCGCTGGAGCGGGCCATCGGTGACAACCTCGAGTTCGCCGAACGGGTGCCGAAGACCATCCAGTCCGAGGCGCCCACCATCGCGGCGCAGATCTGCAACAGCGGCGTCGAGGCCGTGGTGTGGAACGGGGCGCCGAGCGGTCTCATCAACGTCAGCAAGTCGATGACCTGCGACGTCCGCTTCCTCGGGCCGGGCAACACCAACGGCATCAACATCGTGGCCACCGGCGGCTGCCCGCAGTTGGACAACGCGCAGTTCTTCTCCGGGTTCCCGCAGCTCGACAAGATCAACCAACTCGATCCGGCGTTCGAACCGGCGTACCGGAAGGAGAACGACGGCGCCGACCCCGACGACATCGGCATCGCCATGTGGGGCATCGAGAAGCTGATCAGCCAGATGCTGGCCGCGGGCGGCAAGGACCTGAGCAGGCAGAGCTTCATGGCCGCGCTGGACAGCGGCCAGACGTTCAGCAACAACGTCTACCCGCCTGTCAACTTCGGACAGAGCCGGTTCGGCGGCACCGGTATGCACCTGCTCAGGGCGGACTGTAGCCAGCGGCAGTTCATCACGGAACGGCTCAACGTCAAATGATCACCGAGCTGGGCATCGCCGTCATCAACGGCGTCTTCATCGGGTGCGTGTATGCCTTGGTGGCGCTGGGCATCGTGCTCATCTACCGGGCGTCGGGCGTGTTCAACTTCGCGCAGGCCGAGTTCGGGACGACCGGGCTGTTCGCCGCCTACGCCGGGGTGGTGTTGTGGGGCTGGCCGTACTGGCTGTCGTTCCTGTTCGGACTCGCCGTCGCGATGGCGATGGGGCTGGCGACCGAGCGGCTGGTCATCAACCCACTGCGCCACGCGTCGCGGGTGACGCTGCTCGTCGGCACGGCGGGCGTCGCGCTCGCCGCGATCGGCATCCAGTTCTGGAAGAGCAACGAACAGCCGATCCGGCAGATGCCCAAGATCGTCAACGGGATCGCGGCGGAGCCGTTCGGCACCGCGGTCACCTACCAACACCTGGTCACCCTCGGCGTGCTGATCGTGGTCGCCGCCGCGCTCGCGGTGTTCTTCCGCTCGCCGTCCGGACTCGCCCTGCAGGCGGCGCAGCAGGAGGGAACGGCGGCCGAGCTGGTCGGCATCAGCGTGCGCCGGGTGTCGATGATGACCTGGGGCATCGCGGCGGTGCTCGGCGGGCTCGCCGGGATTCTCTCCGGACCGAACCTGACGTTCACCGCGGGGTATCTGACCTTCGGCGCGGGCGCGGCGCTGCTGCCCGGCTTCATGGCGGCGGTGCTCGGCGGCATGCGCAGCATGCCGGGCGCGGTGGCGGGGGCCATGGCCGTCGGCGTGATCGAACAGCTCGGCAGCCTGAGCATCTTCGGCTATTACACCGGCGGCGGCGCGATGATGTTGTTCTTCTTCCTGCTCATCGTGTTGCTGGTGCGCCCGCAAGGACTGTTCGTGCGGAAGGCGGTGGCGACGTGACCGAACCCCAGACGGCCGAGATCCCCAAGACCGAGAGCGAGGCGGAAAGCACCCGCGAGCTGCCACCGGTCGTCGCGGACCAACTCGACGACGAGGTGGCGCCGTTCCGCCCCGGCGTCGCGGGATGGCTGGCGCGCGGCGCGGTATGGGCGTTGCTCGCCTGGGTCGTGTTCGCGATCCCCGGCAACGTCCTCTCGCCGTTTCACCTCGGCGTCTCCGACGTCGGTCACGCCAGCAAGGCCGCGATCTTCGCGATCATCGGCCTTTCGCTGAACGTCCTCATCGGATACGCGGGCACGATTTCCCTTGGCCACCAAGCGTTCGTCGGTGTCGGCGGGTTCGTGTCGGCCTACGTCGTCGTCGACATGGGACTCGAGTTCTGGCTCGCGGTGCCGATCGCGGCCGCCGTCGGCGGGCTGCAGGCCGCGCTGCTCGGCGCGGTCTCGCTGCGGCTCACCGGGCTCTACTTCGCGCTGGTGACGCTGGCCTACGGGGTGTTCGCGGAGGAGACGCTGTTCGGCATCACCGCGTTCACCGGCGGCGAGGGCGGCAAGAACGTGCCCCGGCCGATCGGCTTCGGCGACGACTACTCGTTCTACTACCTGTGTCTCGCCTTCCTCGCCGTCGTGCTGTGGGCCGACTGGCGGCTGGTGCGGACCAAGGGCGGGCGGGCGTTGCAGGCGCTGCGGGAGAACCCAAGGGTCGCGTCGTCGTACGGCATCGATGTCAAGGCGTACACGCTGATGGCGTTCGTCGTCTCCGGGATCTTCGCCGGCATCGGCGGCGCGCTGCTCGCGCAGCAGAGCACGTTCCTGGTGCCGGAGACGTTCGACTTCGAGCTCGCGCTGCTGTTCGTCCTGATGACCGTCGTCGGCGGGCTGCGCAACCGGGTCGGCGTCGTGATCGGCTCGGTGATCTTCGCGCTGCTCGAGGAGGGCACGCTGGTACATCTGCTGCACATCGACGGCTTCCTCGACAGCACCATCGGCTTGCCCGCCGAGTTCTTCGGCCTCGTCGTCGGGCCGTTCCTGCTGCTGCTGACCCTCACCCTGTACCCGGGCGGCATCGGGCAGCAGATCGCGCCGATCTCGCACTGGCTGCGCGGCCGCAAGTTCGACCTGCACGCGGGCAAGGTGACCGAAGTGGAGGTGGCAGATGTCCGTGCTTGAGGTGACCGATCTGAACATCCAGTTCGGCGGCGTGCGGGCGCTCGACCACGTCAGCATGCGGGCAGGCGAGTGGGAGATCGTCGGCATCATCGGGCCGAACGGCGCGGGCAAGACCACGCTGTTCAACTGCATCACCGGTTTCTACCGGCCCAGCAAGGGAAAAATCCGCTACCGGGGAAAGTCGATCACCCGGCTGCCGGTGCACAAACGGACCGCGCTCGGCATCGGCCGCACCTTCCAGAACGTGGGGCTGGTCAAGAACACCACCGTCGCGGAGAACCTGGTGACCGCCCAGCATCTGCAGACCAACTACGACCCGTGGGCGGGCATGCTCGGCGGACCGGCCACGTTCTCCGAGGAGAGCAGGCTCTCCGGGCGGGCCGCGCAGCTCCTCGAGCTGCTCCAACTGTCCGATGTGGCCAATGCCCGGGTCGCCGACCTGCCCTACGGCGTGCTCAAGCGGGTCGAGATCGCGACCGTGCTCGCCACCGATCCCGACCTGCTGCTGCTCGACGAGCCCGGCTCGGGCATGGGGCCGGAGGAGGCGCACGCGCTCGGCGACACGCTGCTCGAACTGCGCAAGGAGTTCGGCCTCACGATCGTGATGATCGACCATCACGTGCCGCTCGTCACCGGAGTCTCCGACTACGTCTACTGTCTCAACTTCGGCGAGGTGCTGGCCGAGGGCAAGCCCGACGAGGTGCGCAACCATCCCGAGGTGGTGCGCGCCTACCTCGGCGAGGAACCCGCCGAGACGACGAGTGAGGAGTACGTCTGATGGCGCTGCTCGAAGTGTCGGACCTCGTCGTCGGTTACGACGCCTATCCGGTGCTGCACGGCATCGACTTCACCGTCGAGCAGGGCGAGCTGTGCGTGCTGCTCGGGCTCAACGGCGCGGGCAAGACCACCACCGTGTCCACCATCGCCGGACTGGTGAAGACCCGCTCGGGGCAGGTGCGCTTCGACGGCAAGGACCTCGGCCGCCGCTCGCCGTCCTCACGGGTGGCGAGCGGCATCTCGCTGGTGCCCGAGGGACGGCGGGTGTTCCCCCGGTTGTCGGTGCGGCAGAACCTGCGGCTCGGGGCGTGGACCCGCAGGCGGCACAGCAAGATCGTGCAGCGCCAGTTCGAGCTGGTCTACGACTACTTCCCGCAGCTTGCGGAGCGAGAAGGTCAGCTCGCGGGCACGCTCTCCGGCGGCGAGCAGCAGATGCTCGCGGTCGGCAGGGCGCTGATGTCGCGGCCGACGTTGCTGCTCATCGACGAAGCCTCGCTCGGCCTCTCGCCGACGATCGCGCGGTCGGTGTGGGAGGTGACCTCACGCATCAAACAGGACGGAACGACGGTGCTCATGGTCGAACAGAACGCGGGCGCGCTCCCGTTCGCCGACCGGGCACTGATCATGGAGAAGGGCACCCTGGTGTACACCGGCGTGGGTGACGAGCTGCGAGCCGTCAACCTGCGCGAGGCGTACCTCGGGGCGTAGCGAGACAGGAGAACGCGCGTGCAGACCAACCTCAGTCGCCTCGGCGGGCAGCTCGGCGTGCTGCTGTGCCTCATCGGCTTCGTCCTCATGTTCCTCGGCTGGAACGGCGCCGCGAGCCAGCCGTTCGTGCCGGCCCAGTTCCCGTACCTGATCTCGGGCGGCGTCATCGGGCTCGGTGTCGTCGTGGTCGGCGCCGCGATGATCATCGTGCAGAACCAGCGGCAGGACCGGTCCCGGCTGGAGGCCGCGCTCGACCGGCTTGCCGCGGCCACCGAGAAGCGTGGTGCCGCCGCTGTCGGCAACGGCGCCGGGTTCACCGGCTTCGTCGTCGCGGGCGAGTCCTCGTACCACCGGGTCGACTGCCACCTGTCGGAGGCGCGGGACGAGGCCGAACTGGTGCGCATCGACGACGTCATCAGCCGCGGCCTCTCGCCGTGCCGGGTGTGCGGCCCGCCGAGAACGGGACAGCTGACGAACTAGCCATGAGAACCGCCCCGGCCGTAGCCGCGCTGCTGCTCGCCGTCGCGGTGTCCGGCTGCGGCATGTACGACGCCGTGCCGCAGCGGCCCAGCGCGGCCGGTTACTCGCCGCTCGCCGCGCCGCAGGTGGTGGGCGGTGCCCCGGCCGCCGAGCCGGAGCCGCTGCGCGGTCCGTTGCGTCGGCCGGACGTGCTGGTCATCGCCGACGACGAGCTGGACGGGAAGCTGCGTCGCAGGATCGGCACGCTGCCCGGGGTGCGCGCCGCCGAGGCCCTGTCGGTGGCATCGGTGCCGGTCGGCGACCGGTCGGTGACCGTAGCCGCCGTCGACAGCGGTGGCTATCGGCGCTTCACCGCGAGCCACACCGCGACCGCGGATCCGGTGTGGCAGGTCGTCGCGGCGGGCGATGCCGTGCTCAGCCACGACATCGGGCGAGACCTGAACCGGCCGCTCGGCGACACCGTCGGGCTGCGCGCCGGTGCGCACGACATCGACCTGCGCATCGGCGCCTACGCCACCACCGTGCCCCGCATCGACGTCGTGGTGAACGAACAGCGCGGCGAGCAGCTCGGCATGCGGCGGCACAACGCCATCGTCGTCGCGCTCGACGACGCGCGGCGGGCGGACGCGTCGGCCGCGATCGCGCGGCTGCTCGGCGGCCGTGGTTCGGTGCAGGAGCTGTCGGCGGGGCCTGCGCCGCCGTCGGGGACGCGGCAGGCCGCCTACCTGACCGGCAGCACGGCGTCGGCGTCGCTCGGCTCGTTCAGCTACCGCTACTTCGCCGATGGCACCGTGCAGCCGGAGGCGTCCTGGGTGCGGGCGAACATCAGGACCGAACAGATGCCGATCCTCGGTGACGTCACCTGCCACCGGGTCATGCTGCCGCAGCTCCGTGCCGCGCTGACCGAGATCGCCCACAGCGGACTCTCCGGCGAGATCGATCCGGCCGACTACGGCGGCTGCTACGTCCCCCGGTTCATCGGCTACGACCCGAGTCAGGGTTTGTCCATGCATACCTGGGGAATCGCGGTCGACCTCAATGTGTCGGGCAACATGCGCGGCACGGTCGGCGAGATCGACCGGCGAGTGGTGCGGATTTTCAAGAAGTGGGGGTTCGCGTGGGGCGGTGACTGGGCGTGGACCGACCCGATGCATTTCGAGCTCGCCACCATCATCCGGTGACCGTGTCGAGACCTTCTTAACCCACGGTGCTAATTGGACCCGACTGTCCTCACTCTTTGGAGTGAGACATACTGCTGCGCACCTTGATCACGATGTCGCATTCGTGCACACGTGGTCGCCCCGTGAACTCCTACCCGACGGGAGAACGTCATGGTTTTCGAGAAGAACCGGGTTCGCGCGGCGTTGCTCGCGCTCCCGCTGGCTATCGGCCTGAGCCTCGGCGCGGCGACCGCGGCACACGCGGCAGAGACGGATGATCCCCGCGCCACCGCCTATGACGGCAACGCCAAGACCTGTGCCGACGCTGAACTGAGCGGCGACCGCATCGTCCAGGTCGACGGTGAGAACGACTACGGCACCGATCTGATCACCTACCAGGGTGGCGCGCTCAACGAGGACCAGTACCTCGACATCACCGCCGTCGACGACGGCGTCGAGGTCACCGGCATCGTCGTCAAGGGCAGCAACGGATACAACGTCTACGTCCCCGGCGCGAAGGACCTCGGCGAGACCCCGCCGTGGGAGGACCTGCGTTCCCCGCTGACCGACAGCGGCAACGTCCCGCAGATCAGCCATTGGTACGTCTGCGGCAGCTACACCCCGCCGACGTCGACGACCACGACGACGGACACCACGACCACAACGGAGACCACCACGACGACCTCCGAGACTTCGGCGACGGAGACCACGACCGCGTCGAGCACGTCCGAGGAGACCACCACCGAGACCTCCGGCGGGACCACGTCGAGCGTCGTGGCGAGCAGCACGACCGACATCGTGGCCCCGACCTCGTCGAGCGTGCCCCCGGCGATCGACAACACCAGCGACGACGGCGACCTGGCTACGACCGGCTTCGGCGGCGGCTGGCTGATCTGGGCAGGCGTTCTGTTCCTGCTCGGCGGAGTCGGCACCATCGCGGGCGCCCGGGCCCTGCGCAGGCAGTAACCCGCGGAGACACCTCGGCCCCCACCGGTTCGCCGGTGGGGGCCGAGTCGCGTCCGCTAGTCGATCTTCTGCCCGCGCGTCACCAGCCGGGCCGCGAGCACCCTGGCGGCGATCAGCGCGGCGGCGCCGACCACGAGCCACGGCCACCAGCCGAACCCGTCGGTGTCCTGCTGTTGTGAGGCGCCGGTCGTCGTGCGTAGTTCGAAGTTCACGCTGCCGGCGACGGTGTGGCCGTCCGTTGTCCTGACCCGATACGTCGCGGCATACCACCCGGCCGGGCCTAGCGACCGCAGCGCGGTCGTCAACCGCGTGCCGGTCGCTGTCGACTTGCCCGTCTCCCAGTGCGACGTGCCGTCGGGGCCGATCACGGTCACGGTGCAGGCGGCGAGGTCGACCGGCGCGCCGAACTCGAGGACGACGCGCTCGGGTGGGATGGACAGGCTGGCGTCGTCACGGGGTGAGCTGGACTCCAGTTCGGCATGCGCGTTCGCGACCGGCGCGCCGCCGAGGAGTAGCGCGACCGTCATGGCCAGCGCGGGCACGGTGCGGAGAAAGCCGGGCATGGCTCCGGAGCGTAGCGGCACTGGCTCCGAGACTGATCTTGGGATGCTGACCAGGCATTTCGTTGGGCCCGGAGGTCCTCTCGGTGTCGATCCGGCGCGCCTCGGTGAGTGGCTTCGCGGTCGGGTCTAGAGTGGGTCGGCAGCCTCGAAGGAGACGAGTACTGGGAGGGTCGTCGAAGTGTCCGCGGACTCATTCGTACACCTGCATGTGCACACCGAGTACTCCATGCTCGACGGTGCCGCGAAGATCGCGCCGCTGTTCGACGAGGTGACCCGGCTCGAGATGCCCGCGGTCGGCATGACCGACCACGGCAACATGTACGGCGCGGACGAGTTCTACCAGCAGGCGGTCAAGGCGGGCGTCAAGCCGATCATCGGCATCGAGGCATACGTCGCGCCGCTGAGCAGGCACCACAAGAAGCCGGTGTTCTGGGGGCAGAGCAACCAGCGCGGCGCCGACGAGTTCGGCGAGGGCGGCGACGTCTCCGGCGGCGGCTCCTACACCCACATGACGATGGTGGCCGAGAACGCCACCGGCCTGCGTAACCTCTTCGTGCTGTCGTCCATCGCCAGCATGGAGGGCTACTACCGCAAGCCCAGGATGGACAAGGAGCTGATCGCCGAGTACGCCGAGGGCATCATCGCCACAACCGGCTGCCCGTCCGGCGAGGTGCAGACCAGGCTGCGGCTGGGGCAGAAGGACGAGGCGCTGCAGGCGGCGGCCGACTACCGCGACATCTTCGGCGCGGAGAACTTCTTCCTCGAGCTGATGGACCACGGCCTGCGGATCGAACGCTCGGTGCGCGAGGGCCTGCTCGAGATCGGCGAGAAGCTCGGCATCCGGCCGCTGGCGACCAACGACTCGCACTACGTCACCAAGGACCAGGCCGACTCGCACGGCGCGCTGCTGTGCGTGCAGTCCGGCAAGACTCTCAACGACCCCAACCGGTTCAAGTTCGACGGCGACGGCTTCTACCTCAAGTCGGCGGCCGAGATGCGCGAGATGTGGGACGCCGAGGTCCCCGGCGCGTGCGACTCGACGCTGCTGATCGCGGAGCGGGTGCAGTCCTATGAGGACGTCTACGCCCACCGCGACCGGATGCCGCGCTACGAGGTGCCGGAGAGCCACACCGAGTCGAGCTGGCTGCGCCACGAGGTCATCGCCGGGCTGGGGCGCCGCTGCCCGGACGGCGTGCCGGACAGCTACGTCGAGCGCGCCGATCTCGAGCTGCAGGTGATCGGCGACAAGGGGTTCCCGGCGTACTTTCTCGTCGTCGGCGACCTGGTCTCCTACGCCAAGAGCGTCGGCATCAGGGTCGGCCCCGGGCGTGGTTCGGCAGCGGGGTCGCTGGTCGCCTACGCGATGGGCATCACCAACATCGACCCGATCCCGCACGGGCTGCTGTTCGAGCGGTTCCTCAACCCGGAACGCTCCTCGATGCCCGACATCGACATCGACTTCGACGACCGTCGTCGCGGCGAGATGGTGCGCTACGCGACCGAGAAGTACGGCTCGGACAAGGTCGCGCAGGTCATCACGTTCGGCACCATTAAGACAAAGGCCGCCATCAAGGACTCCGCGCGCGTCCACTTCGGACAGCCTGGGTACGCGATCGCCGACAAGATCACCAAGGCGCTGCCGCCGCCGATCATGGCGAAGGACATCCCGCTGTCCGGCATCGTCGACCCGGAGCACGAGCGCTACGCCGAGGCGGCCGAGGTGCGCTCGCTGGTCGAGACCGACCCCGAGGTCAAGACGATCTTCGACACCGCGCGGGGGCTGGAGGGCCTGATCCGCAACGCGGGCGTGCACGCCTGCGCGGTGATCATGTCGTCGGAACCGCTGATGGAGGCCATCCCGCTGTGGCAGCGGGACGACGGCGCCGTGATCACCGGCTGGGACTACCCGTCGTGTGAGGCCATCGGCCTGCTGAAGATGGACTTCCTCGGGCTGCGCAACCTCACCGTCATCGGTGACGCGATCGACAACATCAAGGCCAACCGGGGCGAGGAGATCGACCTCGACACGCTCGGGCTTGAGGACCCGGAGTCGTACAAGCTGCTGGGCCGGGGTGACACGCTCGGCGTGTTCCAGCTCGACGGCGGCGCGATGCGCGACCTGCTGCGCCGGATGCAGCCCACCGGCTTCGACGACATCATCGCGGTGCTCGCGCTCTACCGTCCCGGTCCGATGGGCATGAACGCCCACAACGACTACGCCGACCGCAAGAACGGCCGGCAGGCGATCACGCCGATCCACCCCGAGCTGGAACCGCACCTGCGCGACATCCTCGCCGACACCTACGGCCTG
>WHUB01000028.1:21480-35054 GCA_009377395.1 Actinophytocola sp.
CCGAGTACATGGCGGCGCTGCTCACCTCGGTGGCCGACAACAAGGACAAGTCGGCGGTGTACCTGTCCGAGTGCCGCAGGCTCGGCATCAAGGTGCTGCCGCCGGACGTCAACGAGTCGGCACAGCGCTTCGCCGCCGTCGGTGACGACATCCGCTTCGGCCTCGGCGCGGTGCGCAACGTCGGCTCGAACGTCGTCTCGTCGATCATCAAGACCCGCGAGGAAAAGGGCAAGTACTCGTCCTTTGTGGACTTCTTCGACAAGTCGGAGCTGGTCGCCTGCAACAAGCGGGTGGTCGAGTCGCTGATCAAGGCCGGTGGCTTCGACTCGCTCGGCCTCACCCGGCTCGCGATGATCCAGTGCCACGAGGACGCCGTCGACGCCGTCGTGCCGCTCAAGCGGCAGGAGGCGATGGGGCAGTTCGACCTGTTCGGGGCTGGTGGTTCGGAGCAGGAGACGGACTCGGGTCACTCGCCGCTGGCGCACCTGACGTTCACCGAGGAGGAGTACCCGCGCAAGCAGAAGCTCGGCTACGAGCGGGAGATGCTCGGCCTGTACGTGTCCGCGCACCCGCTCGACGGCGCGGAGCGCATCCTGCGCAAGAACGCGCCGCGGACGATCGCCTCGATCCTGGACGACCCGCCGAAGGAAGGCGAGATCATCATCGCCGGGCTGATCACGGGGATGGAGCGGCGCGTCAACAAGAAGGGCGAGCCGTGGGCGATCTGCACCGTCGAGGACCTGGACGCCGCGCTCGAGGTGCTGTTCTTCCCGAAGTCGTACGCGATCTTCGCCGCCGACCTCGCCGAGGACAACGCGGTGGTCGTCAAGGGCAGGGTGAACTGGCGCGAGGAGCGGATGTCGGTGTTCGCGGGCGGTGTGGTGCCGCTCGACCTGTCCGGCATCGAGCATGGCAGCGAGGAGCCGCCGTTCGTGCTGACCGCCGCCGCGGACAAGCTGGACCAGAGCGTGGTCGCGGAGCTCAAGCGCACCCTCGAGGTCCACAAGGGAGAGACGCCGGTGCACCTCAAGCTGCTCGGTGACAGCAAGGAGACGATCTTCGCGCTGGACGCGTTCTCGGTGAGCCCGAGCTCCGCCCTCGTCGGCGAGCTCAAAGCCATCCCCGGCATCACCGCCAACGCCTGAGCCGGGCGGCGGCTGACGTCGTGTCCTGCGTTCAGGAGGCCGTGTCCTGCGTTGGTGCCGTCGTGTCCCACGCTCACGCCACTGAGTGCTGCGTTCGGCGCCTCGGGGTTCGCTCAGGGTAAGACCAGGGCCTTACCTGATGGTGCGCCGAGCGTGCGGTCGCCATTGTCAGATTCGTGGCATCTCACCCGATCACGCCGTGGACGCTAGTCCTCAACCCGAGCGCGCCGCAGGAGATCGCGCGCGTGGTCGTGCGCCGGGTGCCGCCGACGTCCCTGGGCTACGTCGGCCTCGGCTGCGCGGCGCTGAGCTTCCTCGCGCTGCATGTCTTCGCCCCGGCGACGCTGGATCCGCTGCGCCAGCCGATGTCGGACTACGGCCTGGCCGATCACGTCGGCTGGCTGTTCGTGATCGGCGTCGGCTTCATCGCGGTCGGCGGCTTCGGCGCGATGTGCGGGCTGGCGCGGGCCGGCCTGCTCGGTACCGGACTGCTGCGGATGTCGATGACCGTGATCGTCGCGAGCGCCGTCGTGACGGCGGCGTTTCCCACCGACGAGAGTTTCCCGCTCTCGCTGACCGCCGAGATCCACCGGTATGCGGCCATCACGCTGTTCATCTCCGTGCCGGTGGCGGCCGGGGCCGCCGTGGCGGCGCTCGGCCGGGACGCGTGGCTGCTCGGTACCGCGCTGCTGGTGACCGGCGTGCTGACCGTGTTCCTGCTCAGCCATCTGTCGGTGATGCCGCAGGACATGCAGGACCTGCGGGGCTTGTTCCAGCGGGTGCTGGTCGTGCTCGACCTCGCCGTGCTGGGACGGCTCTGCGCCGCTGGCGCGAATGTAGAACACGCAGGCACGAGCGCAGGACACAACGTCCTGGGCGCAGGACACAGCGGCGTGAGTGTGGGACACGACGCAGCCGGAACTCGGCCGGGCGGGTTAACGTGCACTCATGCCTATGTACTCGTTCGAGGGGAAGAGCCCGACCGTTCACCCTGACGCCTGGATCGCGCCCACCGCGACCCTGGTCGGGGACGTGGTCGTCGAGGCCGGCGCGTCCATCTGGTACGGCGTGGTGCTGCGCGGCGACTTCGGCCGCATCGTCGTCCGCGAGGGCGCCAACATCCAGGACAACGCCGTCGTGCACGTCAACGAGGGCGTGTGCGAGATCGGCAAGAACGTCACCGTCGGGCACATGTGCCTGGTGCACGACTGCACGATCGGCGAGCAGGCGCTCATCGGCAACTGCTCCACGGTGCTCGACCAGGCCGTCGTCGGCCCGAGGGCGCTGGTCGCGGCGGGCGCCGTTGTCGCCCCGAACTCCGAGGTCCCGGGCGAGGTGATCGCCATGGGCACCCCGGCGAAGAAGCACGTGCCGCTCACCGACTCGGCGCGCGCCTGGGTGGACCACAACGCCGAGATCTACCAGCAGCTCGCCAAGCGTCACCGGGACGGCGTAGCGCCGATCGAGGCCCAACCGCACTAACATCGGGACGATGTCCCATCAGCCCGCTTTGACCGCCCTCGCCGCCGCCGACCCCGAGGTGGCGGGGTTGGTCGAGGCCGAGGCGCAGCGCCAGCATGACAAGATCCGCCTGATCGCCTCGGAGAACTACGTCTCGCAGGCGGTGCTCGAGGCGACCGGCACCGTGCTGACGAACAAGTACTCCGAGGGCTACGCGGGCAGGCGGTACTACGAGGGCCAGCAGGTCATCGACCAGGTCGAGAACCTGGCGATCGAGCGTGCCAAGGCCGTGTTCGGCGTCGACCACGCCAACGTGCAGCCCTACTCCGGCTCGCCCGCCAACCTCGCGGTCTACCTTGCGCTGGCCAAGCCGGGCGAGACGATCATGGGCATGGCGCTGCCCGACGGCGGTCACCTCACCCACGGCTGGACCGTGTCGGCCACCGGCAAGTGGTTCGACGCGGTGCGCTACGGCGTGCGCAAGGAAACCGGCCGTGTCGACTTCGACCAGGTCCGCGACCTCGCGCGGCGGCACCGGCCGAAGCTGATCTTCGCGGGCGGCACGGCGATCCCGCGCACCATCGACTTCCCGGCGTTCGCCGAGATCGCCAGCGAGGTCGACGCGGTGCTGGTCGCCGACATCGCCCACATCGCCGGTCTCGTCGCGGGCGGCGCGCATCCATCGCCGGTCGGCCACGCCCCGATCATCACGACGACGACGCACAAGACGCTGCGCGGCCCGCGCGGCGCGATGATCATGACCGACGCCGGTCACGCCAAGGACATCGACAAGGCCGTGTTCCCCGGCCTGCAGGGCGGTCCGCACAACCACACCACCGCCGCGATCGCCGTCGCGCTCGGCGAGGCCGCCACGCCGGACTTCCGCGACTACGCCGCCACCGTCGTCGCCAACGCCAAGGCGTTGGCGGACGCGCTGCTGGAGCGCGGGTTCGACCTGGTGTCCGGCGGCACCGACAACCACCTGCTGCTCGCCGACCTCACCAGTAAGGAGATCGGCGGCAAGCCCGCCGCGCAGGCGCTCGACCGGGCCGGGATCGAGTTGAACTACAACACCGTGCCGTTCGACCCGCGCAAGCCGTTCGACCCGTCCGGCATCCGCATCGGCACCGCCGCGCTGACCACGCGTGGGCTGCGGCCGGAGCACCAGCCGCAGATCGCGGCGTGGATCGACCGCGTGGTCGGGGCGGCGGCGCGCGGCGACGAGAGCGTCATCGAGCGGGTCGCCGCCGAGGTGCGGGAGCTGCTCGCCGGGTTCCCGATGCCCGGCTACACCGCCTGACGCGGGTTCAGTGCTCCTCGCCCTTTTCCAGGCGCTCCGTCTCCCGGTCGTAGGACGCCTTGATCTCGTTCTCGGCATCGACGCGGCCGACCCAGGACGAGCCCTCGACGCTCTTGGCCGGTTCGAGGTCCTTGTAGACCTCGAAGAAGTGCTGGATCTCCAGCTTGTGGAACTCGTTCAGGTGGTGAATGTCACGCAGGTGCTCGAGCCGCGGGTCCTCGGACGGCACCGCGATCACCTTGTCGTCCGGCCCCTTCTCGTCGGTCATGCGGAACATGCCGATGGCCCGCGCCCGGATCAGGCAGCCGGGGAACGTCGGCTCCTGCACCAGCACCAGCACGTCGAGCGGGTCGCCGTCCTGGCCGAGGGTGTCGTCGATGAAGCCGTAGTCGGCCGGGTACTGCGTCGCCGTGAACAGGGTCCGGTCCAGCTTCAGCCTGCCGGTCTTGTGATCCACCTCGTACTTGTTGCGCTCTCCACGGGGGATCTCGATCGTGACGTTGAACTCCACGGCGTCTCCACAGTCCTCGATGTCATGGCCGCACTGCCCGCGCCTCGCGGCTCGCGCGTGTCTCTGTGATTCGGCAACTAGTGTGGACCATGGAATTTTCCGGTGACGCGATGGCTGGTGGCAAGGAGACGTAGGTGACAGACAAGTCGGCGGGCGATCGCGCCGGAGGGGACTGGCCGGCAGGCGACCCGGACGTCGGCGGGCCCACCCTGCCGCGTTCGCAGCAGCCGCCGCTCCCGCCGCCGCGACCCCAGCCCGGCCCGCCGCAGGGGTGGCCGGGGCCGCCACCACCCGGACCGCCGCAGCGGCCGCAGGCCGGCCCGCCGCCGGGACACCCGGGCCGGCCATGGCCACCGCCGCCGGTGCCGCCCGCACCGAGCGTCGCGACGCCGCAGCGCGTCGACCCGCAGCGGCAGCAGGTCCAGCAGGACCCCGGTCCGGGCGGCGGGCAGGACTTCCCGGGCACGGACCACGACACCGACTGGTACCCGGACCAGCGGCCGCAGCCCGATCAGCGCCACGACGACCGGGACCCCGACGACGTCCTCGCCGCCGCGCTCACGCCGCGACGGCGCGGCCGGAAGCAGATCGTCATCACGCTGGTGTTGCTCCTGCTCGCCGGGCTCGCGGGCGGCACGCTCGCCGTGCCCGATGTCGCCAACGGCCTCGCGCTGCCGTGGGCGCCGAACGCCCCGAAGGCGCCGCCACCCGAGCCGCTCGCGGTGCAGCGCAGCCTCGTCGGCCCGCAGCAGGCCGGCGCCGCGCCGACGCCGGGCGGCATCAGCGACGCGCTGGCGCGGGTGACGAGCAATCCGGCGCTCGGCAAGCTGTCCGGCAGCGTGGTCGATCCCGTCACCGGCAAGGTGCTGTGGCAACGCAACGCGGACAAGCCGCTGCCGCCCGCGTCGACGACCAAGCTGCTCACCGCGTCGGCCGCGCTGCTGAGCATCGACCACACCGACACGCTCACCACCAAGGTCGTCCGGGGCCCGACGCCGGGCTCGGTCGTGCTGGTCGCGGGCGGCGACCCGACGCTGTCCTCGGCGGGCAAGGGAGAGGACAGCTTCTACACCGACGCGGCCCGGCTGACCGACCTGGTCAAGCAGGTGCGCAAGGCGGCGGGCGACGTGTCCACTGTGTACCTCGACGCCGACGCCTATCAGGGCGCCACCCGCGCGCCGGGCTGGGTGCCGGTGGACGCCCCGTCCACCTATGCCGCGCCGATCGAGCCGGGGATGCTCGACGGCGCCAGGATCGACCCCAGCTACGACGAGTCGATGCGCGTCGGCGACCCGGCGGGCGCCCTGGTCACGACCTTCGCCCAGCGGCTCGGCGCGAAGGTCGGCGGACCGGCGCCGGGCGGCAGCGGCGCGGTGCTCGGCAAGGTGGAGTCGGCGCCGCTGACGACCCTCGTCGACGACCTGCTCACCAACTCCGACAACGTGCTCGCCGAGGCCATCGCGCGGCAGGTGGCGCTCGCCACCGGCAAGCCGCCGTCGTTCGCGGGCGGGGCGGCCGCGACCGAGCAGGTGCTGCGCCAGGCCGGGTTCGACCTCTCCGGCGTCACGCTCGACGACGGCAGCGGACTGTCGCTCAAGAACGCCATCCCCGCCAGCCTGCTCTCGGACATCCTCGCCACCGCGGCGGGCGACACCAGCGACCCCACCTCGGCGAAGCTGCGGCCGCTGCTGACCGGGCTGCCCGTCGCGGGCGGAACCGGCACGCTCGACGACCGGTACCTCGGCAGCGGCTCGCCGGGCAAGGGCTGGGTCAGGGCCAAGACCGGCACGCTCTCCGGCGTCAACACGCTCGCCGGGGTCGTGCTGACCAAGAGCGACCGGGTGCTGGTGTTCTCGCTGATGTCGTCCGGCACCGGCTCGACGGCCGCGCGGCCCGCGCTGGACTCCGTCGCGTCGGCGTTGCGCCAGTGCGGCTGCCGCTGAGCGTGGCCGTCGCCATACGGCCAGGAGCGGGTAGCGTCACAAGGTATGGACACCTTGACCGGTCGTGACGCCTCGCGCGGCGACACCGACGCCCGCCCGCTCGTCGACTGGTCCGTCGCGGCGGCGACGGGCGCGCTGCTCGTCGGGGGCGGACCCGATGTGCCCCGCGAGGTCGCCGACAAGGCGGTGTCCCAGCTCGGTGAGTTGTCGGTCGAGGCGGAGCGCCACGTGCGCGAGCTGACCGGACTCGGCGAGGGCCTGCCCATCCCGAGGGCGACGGTCGTCGACCGCAGGGCGTGGGTGCGCTCGGCCGCGGCCGGACTCGACGCGCTCACCAGCAGCGCGCTGACGTCGGCCGCGGGGATTCGGGGCGGCCCGGCCGGTCGGTTGCTCGCCGGTGGCGCCGGGGTGCAGACCGGGCTCGCGCTCGCGTTCCTCGGCTCCAAGGTGCTCGGCCAGTACGACCCGTTCGGTGAGGGCGGCGACGGCGTGCTGCTGCTCGTCGCGCCCAACATCGTGCAGGCCGAACGCGCGATGGACGTCTCGACCGACGACTTCCGGCTGTGGGTGTGCCTGCACGAGTGCACCCATCGGCTCCAGTTCAACGCCGTCGGCTGGCTGGCGGACTACTTCGCCGACGAGGTCGGCCGGTTCATCGGCGGCATGGACGACACCGCCACCCGCTCGCTGACCCGGCTGCCCGATGTCATCAGGGAGGCGCGCAGCGACGGCACGCTCGCGGTGTTCCAGGCATTGCAGTCACCCCGGCAGCGCGAGTCGTTCGACCGGCTGATCGCGGTGTCGACCCTGCTCGAAGGGCACGCCGACTTCGTGATGGACGAGGTCGGCCCCGAGGTCGTGCCCTCGGTGGCGAGCATCAGGCGCAAGTTCACCGCACGGCGCAAGGGCGGCGGCCTGCTCGACCGCGTGCTGCGCGCGGTGCTCGGCATCGACGCCAAGATCAAGCAGTACGAGCGCGGCAGCCGGTTCACCAAGCACGTGGTCGGCGAGGTCGGCATGGCGGGCTTCAACGAGGTGTGGCGCTCGCCGGACACGCTGCCGACGCGGGCGGAGATCAGCGAGCCGGACACATGGTTGCGCAGGGTTCACGGCTGACGCCTGCCGTCGTCGCCGAACCGGCGCCCGGCCAGGCGGTGCTGCGGGTTCGCGGCGCCGTGACGGCACTACTGGACGAGGCGGCGGACGCCGGGCTGCTGCGGCAGCGCGTGGTGGGGGTCGCGGTCTCCGGCGGCGCCGACTCGCTGGCGCTCGCCGAGGCCGCCGCCACCGTCTGCGGCAAACGTGACCTCGAAGCGCACGCCCTGGTCGTCGACCACGGCCTGCAGACCGGCTCGGCCGCGATCGCCCGCGAAGCCGTCAGGACGGTGGAGACGCTCGGCGTGAGCGCGGCGCGAGTGCTGCCGGTCGAGGTCAGCGGGCGCGGCGGCCTTGAGGCGGCGGCCCGGCGAGCCCGCTACGACGCGCTCGCCGAGGCGCTGCCCGGCAGCCTCCTGCTGCTCGGCCACACCCGCGACGACCAGGCCGAGACGGTGCTGCTCGGGCTCGGCCGGGGGTCCGGCCCCCGCTCCATCGCGGGCATGCGCCCGCTCGACCCGCCGTGGGCGCGGCCGCTGCTCGACGTGCCGAGGTCGGTCACCGTGCGGGCCTGCGCCGAGCTCGGCCTGCTGCCGTGGCAGGACCCGCACAACACCGACAGCCGGTTCACCCGCGCCCGGCTGCGCAGCGAGGTGCTGCCGCTGCTCGAAGAGGTGCTGCAGGGCGGCGTCGCGGGGGCGCTGGCCCGCACCGCGACCCAGCTCCGGGAGGACTGCGAGGCGCTCGACGCGCTCGCCATGGCGCTGCGGACGTCCGCCGAGACTGACGGTGAGCTGGCGGTCGCCGCCCTCGCGGACGCGCCCGCCGCGCTGCGACGCCGGGCGCTGCGGGCGTGGCTGCACGACGCCGGTGCGACCGGCCTGACGGACGGTCATCTACGGTCCGTGGACGAGCTCGTCAGCCACTGGCGCGGGCAGGGCGGGGTGTGGCTGCCGGGTGACTTGGTGGCACGCCGGGCCCATGGCAAGCTTCGGGTGTGCCGCCAGGGGCAGACCTGAGCGCAACCGAGTCGAGGAGCGAACGTGTACGAAGGCGATGTCGCCTCCGTGCTCATCACAGAGCAGCAGATCCGTGACAAGACGGCCGAGCTCGCCGAGCAGGTCGCGGCCGACTACAAGGACACCGGCCAGGGCCCCCGGGGCGGCGATGATCTGCTGCTGGTCGGGGTGCTCAAGGGCGCCGTGATGTTCATGACCGACTTCGCCCGGGCGCTGCCGATCCCGGCGCAGCTCGAGTTCATGGCGGTCTCCTCGTACGGCTCGTCGACGTCGTCGTCCGGCGTGGTGCGCATCCTGATGGACCTCGACCGCGACATCTCGGGGCGGCACGTGCTGATCGTCGAGGACATCGTCGACTCCGGGCTGACGCTGTCCTGGCTGCTGCGCAACCTCGCGACCCGCAACCCCGAGTCGCTCGCGGTGTGCTCGCTGCTGCGCAAGCCGGACGCCGTCAAGGTCGACGTCCCGGTGAAGTATGTCGGGTTCGACATCCCGAACGAGTTCGTCGTCGGCTACGGCCTCGACTATGCGGAGCGTTACCGCGACCTGCCGTTCATCGGGACACTCGACCCCACGGTGTACTCACAGTGACAATCCTTCCCAACCGCGCGATTTTCGACGGGAATCCGTTGCGCGACCGGGGCATGATCCGGAACTGTATGCGGCGACAGCCCGTCATACGGCCGTGGCCGCTGCGTTAACCTAGGCGAGCAACCATGGGCACAAAGGGGAGGGTGACATGGCCAGGAGTCTGAGCGACGCGACGGCATTCGCCAACGCGGCGGCGACCGGCCAGATCGGGATCGACCCGGACGCGGCGCAGACCGTGCTGAACAAGATCCGCACCGGCAAGGACCAGGTGGACAACCTCATCTCCCAGTCGGCGAGCCTCGGCGTCGCGCCCCGGCTCGGCGCGAACCCGGTCGGCACGGCGATCGCGGCCAAGTACTCCGACCGCGCCAACGGCGGCGGCGACTCCTACGCACAGGCGCTGCGCAACCTGCGTGCCCAGTACGAGCAGGTCGAGAACGCTCTCGTCACCGCGATCAGGAACTACGACGCCATGGAAGCCGCCGGCGTCCAGTCGTTCAGCGACAAGGCATGAGGCAGGGGAGCGATGACTGATCCTTACGGCGGTGCGCAGCCGGAGCCGACCGGCGCGCCATCGGGCGGCATGAGCGGCGTCCTCGGCGGCCCGTCATCGGAGTCCCAGGCGATCGTCGACAGCGCCCGGGGCGTGCGCGACGACTTCCAGTACGGCGACGACCGGGTGATCCTCAACCCGCCGAACTGGGCGAGTCAGTCGAGCATGCAGCTCTACCACGGCGCGGTCACCGGCAACGACCCCGGACTCGCCGACGCGATGGGCCAGAGCTGGCACCACCACGGCACCGAGCTGCGCCACGTCGCCGACACGATCTACGAGGCCATCACCGAGCTGAGCGGCGTGTGGGTCGGTGAGGCGTCCGCCGCCGCGCAGGGCGCGCTGATCGGCGTCGCCAACGCGAGCGGCACCGCGGGTGACGCGGCCCGCACCATGGGGCAGCGGATGAGCCAGCAGGCCGCGGCCGCCGCCGAGGTGAAGAAGATGCCGCCGCCCAAGGACTTCGACTACAACACCGAGCTCGACAAGCTGCTCTCCGGCCACCCGGCCGCGATGAGCGCCACCGACCTCAAGGCCGAGCTGGACGCGGCGCAGGCGGTGCGGGCCGAGCAGCAGCGCTACATGGACGAGTACACCAGGGCCATGAGCGAGATCGACGGCGCCACCCCGAGCTTCGGCCCCGAGTCCATCGGCATGAAGCCGGTCAACGGCAGCTACGCCTCCGGCCAGGGCGTCGGTCCCGGCGGCAGCATGAACGTCGTCGGCGGTGGCGCGAGCCTGACCGGAGCGCAGGGCACCATCGGTGCGGCGACGGCCGCGGGCGTGCCGAACGGCGTGCCGGCCGCCGGTGGCGCGAACGGTGGCTCGTTCGCCGGGGGCAACCTCGGCCAGCCGACGTCGGCGCCGGTGCCGCCCGGGTCGGCAGCCGCGTACGGCACCTCGGCGGTCACCGCGCAGGCGAGTGGTCCCAGCGCGGCCGGTCTCGCCGGCGGTGCGGCGCTCGGCGCCGGTGCCGGGCTCGCCGGGGCGCGGGCGCTCGCCAAGGGTGGCCGCAAGCGGCGTGCGGCGCGCGAGGAGCAGCCGGAGGCCGTCGAGGCCGCGCCGACCGAGGCCACCGAGGCGCAGCCGGCAGAGCAGGAGTACGCCGAGCCGCACACCGGCGAGCTGTCGCAGCCCGGCCAGCCGCTTGCCGCGGGTGCGACCACCGGTGTGGCCAGTGGCGCGACGGAGCAGCATGCCGGTCAGGTGGCCGCGTCGACCGACGACGGCGCTGCCGCGCAGGCCGTGACGCAGCAGCAACAGCAGCACTTGAACGCGCAGGCGGCCGGTCAGGGCGGTGCGGTCGCGCCGATGCAGCCCCACCCGCCCGCGTCCGGCGGTGGTGGCGCCGGGGCGGCGGGCGTCGACACCGGCGACACCGAGCACGAGCAGCCGTCGTATCTGATCGAACCGGACCCCGACGATGTCTTCGGTCCGACCGACAGAGCGACGACCGGAGTCATCGGCGCTGAGTTCGAGGACGACTGATGCAGCTGGGTGGCGCCCTGACACCCATCGAGTTCGACTTCCTCTGGGAGGCGTACGGCACCGGCGAGGTGCCGTATCCGCTTGAGCTGCAATCCCACGGCGAGACGTACGCCGAACGCGCGCAGCTGCGCGACGAGACGATGCGGGGCCTCGTCGCGCGGGGCGTCGTCGACGAGCGCGGTGCGCTCGCGCCCCGGCTCGCCGACTACTTCGAGCTGCTCGCCGGTGCCGAGATCAGCGTCGACTCCGTCCACGTCGCGGGAACCGACACCAAGGCTGTGCTCGCCGTCGTCTGCGCCGTCGACGACGACGGCCTGCTGGCGGTGCAGGACGAGGACGGGCTGCACCTGAGCGAGGTTCCGGCCGGGTCGCTGGCGAGCTCGATCGTCGGGCCGCTGCCGCAGGCGGTGCGGGGCAGGGAGCGGTCCATCACGATGCCGGTCGACGCGCTGGTCACCGGGGCCGGCGCGGATTTCATGCAGCGCAGGAACGGCGCGGAGGGCAGCTCGGACGCCGACCGGAAGACGCTGGCGCGGCTGCACGCCCAGCCGAGGCTGCGGGGCGGGCAGATCGCCGCGAACCTGCGCACCGGATCCGGCAAACGATCGCGGTCGCCGGTGCTGAGCTGGTTCGACACCGAGTCGGGCCGCTACCTCACCAAGGCCACCACCGGCACCGACGGCCGGGAGTGGATCACCATCGCCCCGGCGGACGCGGCGACGCTGCGGGAGCGCGTCAACGAGCTGATCACCTGGGTGCGCCGGGACCAGGAGGTGGCGTCATGAGCGGTTGGGAGCTTCGCCGGCCGGTGATGGGGTCGCCCCGAGCTTGCGAGGGGTGGCGCCGGCAGCGGTCTCACCGCCGCGAACAGCGCGACTCCGTGGTGACACCGGCGAAGGTCACAGAGCTGGAGATGGCGTGCGGTTGGGAGCTTCGCCGAGCGGGAGAGGCGGGCCGCCCGAGCTTGCGAGGGTGGCTCTCCGATTCCGGTCCTGCCGCCGCGCAGCGTCCGGTAGGTGACGCTTCGGCACCGGCGAAGGTCACAGAGCTGGAGATGTCGTGAGCGGTTTTCTGCTGCCCCCGATCGCCTTCGACTTCCTGTGGGAGGGCCTGCGGCTCGGCGAGCACCCGTACCCGCTGCGGGTGCCGTCCCACGGCGCCACGACGGACGAACGCACCTCGCTGCGGTTCCGGGTCGAGCGGCAGCTCGTCGCCGACGGGCTCAAGGACAACCGGGGCGCCGTCGAACCGTCCCTCGAACACTGGCTCCACCTGCTCGCCACCGCGACGACCAGCGTCGACGCCATCCACAGCCCCGACCCTGGCGCCGGTCCGGTCGGCGCGCTCGCGGCCTCCGACGGCGCCACCGGGGTGCTCGCCGTGCAGCAGGCCGACGGCGTGCGGCTGCGCGAGGTCTACCCCGACGCGCTGGTCTCGGAGATCATCGGCCTGCTGCCGTGGGCGGAGCGGGGCACGCAGCGCGCGGTGACGCTCTCGCTCGACGACGCCCTCCGCACCCCGCCCGCCCGGGTCAAGGTCACCACCAGCGGGCGGGAGGACGACGAGCAGAAGGGCCGGTTCGGCTTCCGCAGGCCGGGACGGCCGAGCAGGCCGCTCGCCGACCGTTCGGCAGGCGACCAGCGGGAGGACTACGCCCTGCTGTCGGCCCAGCAGCGGCTGCGCGGCGGTCAGCTCACAGCGAACAGCCGGGACGAGGCGGGCCGCCGGTTCCGCTCGCCGGTGCTGGCGTGGTTCGACACCGTCACCGGCCGTTATCTGAACCTGGCGCGGCCGGGCAGTGACGGCCGGGAGTGGATCACCGTCGCCCCCGCCGACACGAAGACGCTGCGTACGAGGCTGGCCGAGCTGCTGAGCGAGGTGAGCGCGCACGCGGGCTGAACCGGTCACCGTGCGGCGGCCGGGCAGGGAACTCGGGCGGCCATTGTCACGTTGAGCAGTCAATGAGTGGGGCGCGACTAGGTCGGTGGCTGGGCGGTACCCTGAACGGACGTGGTGTCCGGTCCCACCAGGCGTGTGGATGAGCGCACCGGTTACAACAACTCGTCAGTCAATCAGGAAGGTCAACGCCGTCTAGGCTGATTCGAATGGATCGAAAGCGCCTGCTGAGGAACCCTCTGGTGTGGATCGCCATCGCGGTGGGTGTCTACTTCCTTGTCTCCACGGTGTTGCAGGGCAACCAGGAGTACACCGAGGTACCGACGTCGCGGGCGATGCAGCAGGTCGCTGCTGACAACGTCACGGAGGCACAGCTCAAGGACAAGGAGCAGGAGCTGCTGCTGACCTTGAAGTCTCCGGTCAAGGTCGACGGCCAGTCCTCGGACAAGGTCTTGACCCAGTTCCCGGCACAGGCCTCCCGGGACGTCTACAACCAGCTCGTCGCCAAGCCCGGCGTCAAGTTCGACACCGAGGTCACGCAGGACTCGTTCCTCGGCCAGCTGCTGATCTAC